>DATNQP010000552.1:0-2174 GCA_036703965.1 Leptolyngbyaceae cyanobacterium | reverse complement strand
CGGACAAAAATCTCTGCAAAAACTCAGAGGCTTCGCTTTGAGTTTTGTACATTTTCCAGTTACCGGCAATGACAATTTTGCGCACAGCTTAACGAGAGCATCTCCAAACCATAATGCACCCTTTAGTTTAAAGCTTTAAGGGGCGATTTGATTTATTGAGCCTGTGTCGGAGTTTTGTCCTAGTAAAGGCTCTTGACACTCACCCAGTAAACAGGGGAAGCCGAGGAGTTTCCCCAGACAGGGAGAATCATGTTTCCTCCCAGATCATCCGGATAGCTGTATATCCATTAGTTATAAGAGTCAGTAAACACAGGCTTGATTGGCTGACTAACTCATAGTGGGCTTGCTATACATGAATGGCTAGGTAGCGAATCCCAACTACAACATTGAGATATCTAGGTTCATAGGCTGATGTTTATGCGATCGCTCAAGAGTTACTTAGTTTCACCCCTGTGCTAGGGTTCGGTAAGTTTTGGAGTGATCGATGGAAGGGTAAATACAAGGATTCATACAACATGACCCAGCAGTTACCACCGATTTATTTTTACATTCCCCAATCTGACTGGCCTGAGGATATGCCGGAGAGTGCTGATGCTCACTGGCAGATTTTCAGGAAAGGCATATACAACTGGACTCTGCAAGCCTACCTTCGCCTCACAGCGGATGGTTTTCCGTGCCAACTGATCGGGAGCATGCCTGCTGAAGGAATTGTTCTGGCGCATCGGGACTCTCTTCCAGACAATTTGCAGCCACCAGGACCAAAATTACTAATCGTGTGTCTCAAGGCAGAGCGAGATCCACATGCCTCGGCTCAGCTTCATGTTGTGCAAAATCCTAAAGAAAGGCTCAGTTTATCAAGGCTTATGTGGGAAAGCTACTATATCCCACATTGGCCGCAACCTGCATTAATTCCCCGCGATCCTACACGCGGCGATCGCTTTGAAAACCTTGCTTACTTTGGTCACAAAAGAAATCTAGCACCGGAACTGGAAAGTTCAGTGTGGTACGAGCAGCTCAATGCTTTGGATTTAGACTGGCACATCGTTGGTAATGAGCGGGTGAACGACTACAGGGACATTGATGTAGTCCTAGCTGTGCGTACTTTTGATCGTCAAGACCATATCGAGAAGCCTGCTACAAAACTTTTTAATGCTTGGCATGCTGGCGTACCGGCAATTGTAGGTGGTGATTCTGCATTCCAAGCTGAACGCAAAAGTGAACTGGACTATATACAGGTAAACTCACTAGCCGAAACTATTGCTGCTCTCAAGCGCCTTCGTAATGACAGGGAGTTGCGTCAGGCAATGATCGAAAATGGTCGAGTTCGGGCTAGGGAAACTCAGGTAGCAAATCTGGTTAACCAGTGGCGTGATTTTATAACAGATGTGGCAGTCCCAGCCTATGATCGCTGGTGTGCGGCATCGAGGTGGACTCAGCAAGCATTATTGATGCGCGGTTACCTAAGCCTCAAAATATACCGTCTGCAATTTCTTCTACATTTCAGGAAATAACAGCTACAGATAGGGTCTTGATTTTTTTGCTAATTGCTAATATTAAAGACGCAATTAGCAATTGACACTTATTGATTACCGAATGTCATAGGGCGTTGATGGGCAGTGCTTTCTGTGTCCGAAAGAGTTTTGAATTAAGTGTTTGGATATTTGTAGAAAATTAAACTTTTCTAGTTTACCAGCCACTTAGGAATTCCAGAAAATAAATGATCCATAAAGGGCGAGTCAACTTGTCTGTAATCGGTTGTTTCACTCACTCTTCTATAAAAGCGACTCGCTCCTACCCTGGATACTTTTTTATTTAGAACTCCCCTAACTCAAAACTCATGCGATCGCACAGTGTTCTATTTCGCCGCTTCTCGTGCCGCCGATGCTTCGTCTGGGTGAATGCCCAACCGGGTGAGATTGAGGCGACCTTTGTTGTCAATTTCTCGCACTTTGACAACCACTTCATCTCCGACAGCGACCTCATCTTCCACCTTACCGACTCGATAGTCGGCGAGTTGAGAAATGTGGATCATCCCTTCTTTTCCGGGAAGCACTTCGACAAAGGCACCAATCGGAATAATGCGGGTGACGCGACCAGCGTAGACATCCCCTTCATTGAGCTTACGGGTCATGCCTTGAATGATGTTGATCGCCCGCTTCGCTTTTTCGCCTTCG
>DATNQP010000551.1:0-18425 GCA_036703965.1 Leptolyngbyaceae cyanobacterium | reverse complement strand
TCGTAGTTTAGATCTGGCTGATGGGAGTAGAAACGATGCCAGTAGTAAGCTTTAGCAACGGGGTCCCAAGCCCAGTTAGAGGTTTCAAAATCTTGGAAGATAATCCGAGCTTCTTCGTATTTTTGGGGTGTATCGCTCCATACATAAAAATCTCGCTCCACACTGCCCTTAGGTGCCCTCCGTGCCCTCTGAAACCAAGGATGTTGGTCAGAGGTATGGTTGATAATTAATTCGATAATTACCCGAATACCCCGCTGATGGGCAGCTTCCAAAAAGTCTTTGAAGTCTTCCAACGTCCCATAGATCGGGTTGACACTGGTGTAGTCGGAAATATCATAGCCATCATCCCGCAGTGGTGAAGGGAAGAACGGCAGCACCCAAAGTGCTGTGACTCCTAAATCTTGCAGGTAATCCAGTTTTTCTGTCAGCCCTCGAAAGTCACCAATGCCGTCCCCATTGCTGTCAGCAAAGGCGCGAACTGGCACTTCGTAAATGATGGCATTTTTAAACCACAGGGGGTCGTCCTTTAATATCGAGTGAGGATTTTGCATGCAATAGATTTTAGGTATAGATTCCGGTGTTATGTTGCAGTACCGAAGCGCAATGGTTCAACTGTCAATAGAAGTAATTATTTAGACTTAGCTGGACTAAAAAGCTCAGTTTCAGATAATTTGGGTATAGGAGCATTAATATACTGGTAGAGGCACATACGCGGAAGCCGTGTTAGAGGTCTACAGGAATTGACCGGGTAGCTCTCAAGGCAAGCCTAGGGAGTATGAGAGACCTTGACTTTCTATCAGTCTGCTGGAGGTTTACACTTCTTGAAAGTGTCTTACACAAACCGTATTACTCTCTTGCCCTCTGTGCATGTTTCTAATTACTCACAAGCCAATATTAAAAAAGGTCATATCAGTGGCTTTGTAAGCCCCTGATATGCAAAGTGATCAAAATCACATGTTTTTGTTGCATCAAGGGCAAGACACTTGTGACTCAAAGCTGCTAACCTTTTGGAAATATAGGTAGAGTAAAGTCCTGCTCTTCAAGTTGTATGTCACTGAAAAGGGATGCCTCTTGGTGAGAACTATAACAGGAAATTTATATTGGCTCCGCTGCTTTGTGCAACTACCTCGTTATGAGCAGTTGTGAGGAACACACAAATTTAAGACGCGGGTTGTCTTCAGTATGACGATTTCTCTTTGCTCATCAAGTTCAACTTTAGTTTAGAGTAGATGGCAACCCTAAGCGAAAAAGCGCTTGTTAACCCAGTTCAAACTGACTACTACCTGGATAAGGCGTGAGCGTAGAAACAAAAATAGACGTCATTAACGCTCCGGCAAACCCTGATTAACCTGGTAAAACTTACGGATGGACTGCCTGAAGAAGCCTGCAAGGAAAAATTATGTCTAGTACGCACAATTTGTTCACAATTCAGTTTTGGGGCGTCAGAGGGAGTATCGCCTGTCCAGGACCGGAGACTGTCCGCTATGGAGGTAACACCCCTTGCATAGAGATGCGAATCGGTAGTCAACGTCTGATTTTTGATGGTGGCACAGGCTTAAGAGTTTTGGGGCAGTCCCTCCTATCCCAGATGCCAGTGGAAGCTTATCTGTTTTTCACTCACTCCCACTGGGACCACATTCAAGGCGTTCCTTTTTTTGTTCCTGCCTTTATCAAGGGAAATCTTTTTCATATCTATGGAGCGATCGCACCCAACGGTAGGACAATCAAGGAGCGCCTCACTGACCAGATGCTCCACCCGAATTTTCCGGTTCCATTGCAGGTCATGCAAGCCGACTTGAGGTTTAATGACCTGGAAATTGGGGAAAAAGTCGAGATTGGTGAGATTACGGTGGAAACTGCGCCGCTGAACCATCCAGGGGAAGCTGTAGGCTACCGCATCAACTGGCGAGGTTATTCAGCTGCCTACATCACTGATACAGAACATCTGGCAGAAGGTTTAGATCAAAATGTTCTTAGGCTAGCGCGTAATGCTGATGTCATGATTTACGACGCCACCTACACCGATGAAGAATACCACTCAGAGGTATCAAGCAAAATGGGTTGGGGGCATTCAACCTGGCAGGAAGCGGTCAAGCTTGCCAAAGCCGCCAATGTGAAAAAACTGGCAATTTTCCACCATGACCCACTGCACAATGATGATTTCCTCGATCACGTCGGCGAAGTAGCTGCTCAGCAGTTTCCCAATACGATTATGGCTCGTGAAGGTCAGACAATTCAGTTAGTTGAGTCTTCTAAACAAAATTTGGTTAGTCCCCGTGAGGCAAAGATTACGGCTTGAAGGAGCAGTTAGCCATTAGTCCTCAGGAAAAATGCACACTGGCTAAAACGCTAATTCAATTTCAATTGCGAATACCTAGCCGCTGGGAACTTAAATGTGTCAAGATGTAAAGCGTGTGGGTTACTTCATCTCTTGCCACTGCTTTAACACCAACCGCTGTTGCCCTAGGAAACTTTGACGGCGTTCATCGTGGGCATCAGCAAGTTATTCAGCCAATTTTACAGAAATCTGGGGCTTCTCAAGCAACTGCCGTCACGCCACCAGTAATGGATGGGCAAAATCAGTTTGAGAATTTTAGCTTGCCCAACCTGAAGGAAAACGTTGAGAGCAAAACTGGTGGGAGGACGGGTTATCCCTATGCTACGGTGGCGACCTTTAATCCTCATCCGCGTGAATTTTTTTCGGGTAAAACCTGGAAGCTGCTGACACCACCGGCAGAAAAGGTGCAACAGCTGGGTCTTATGGGTGTCGAGCAGTTGGTGCGAATACCCTTTGACCGGGAACTGGCTTCGCTGAGTCCGCAGCACTTTGTCGAAAAGATTTTGGTGCAACAGCTTGGCGTGAGGCATGTGAGTGTAGGAGCGGATTTTCACTTTGGGCATCAGCGAGCGGGAACGGCAATTGAGTTGCAGGCGATCGCATCCTGTTATGGTATTGATGTCACGATCGTGTCTTTGCAAACTTGTCAAGGAGAACGCATCAGTAGCTCCTTAATCCGCCAATCTCTACAGCAAGGCGATATCAGTCAAGCCAACCGACTATTGGGGCGTCCATACACCCTCACCGGAGTGGTAGTGAAAGGGCAACAGCTGGGTAGAACGATTGGATTTCCCACAGCTAACCTCCAACTGCCTACAGAAAAGTTTTTGCCAAGGCAAGGTGTATACGGGGTGCGAGTCTATAGCCCCTCACTAACCTCACCCATATCTTCCCAGTCCGGCGTGATGAATATTGGACAACGCCCTACAGTAGATGGCACCAGTTTGACAGTAGAGATTCACCTGTTAGATTGGTCTGGAGACTTATACGGGCAGACATTGAGCGTGAGTTTGGAACAGTTTGTGCGACCTGAAGAAAAATTTGCTTCCTTAGATGCCCTGAAGACGCAAATCCAGGCAGACTGTGCAGTAGCAAGAGCGTTTTTAGGGCATCAGGGCTAGGGGGAAATGGCATATAAGGCGTTGGGAGGCTTCTACTGGTAATGAGAGAACGTATTGAGCAGCTGACTGAAAATCTTGGTCGTACTATTGTCGGCAAAGCTGATGCCATTCGCCTAGTGCTTGTAGCACTACTAGCCGGTGGTCATGCTTTGCTAGAAGATGTCCCCGGTGTCGGTAAAACCCTTCTGGCTAAATCTCTGGCTCGTTCCATCGATGGACGGTTTCAGCGGATTCAATGTACTCCTGACCTTTTACCTACAGATATCACGGGTACTAATATCTGGAATCAGCGCAGTGGTGAGTTTGAATTTCTGCCTGGACCCGTGTTTGCCAATATCCTACTGGCAGATGAAATTAATCGGGCAACGCCCCGCACCCAATCGGCTTTGTTAGAGGTGATGGAGGAGCGGCAGGTTACGGTGGATGGCGTTTCTCGTGTTGTACCTAAGCCGTTTTTTGTGATTGCCACCCAAAACCCGATTGAGTATCAAGGGACCTTTCCGTTGCCGGAAGCACAAATGGACCGCTTCGCACTGTCTTTAACCTTGGGCTATCCTACCCAAGAGGAAGAACTTCAGATGTTGCAACGACATCAGGATGGCATGATGATTTCGGAGCTAACTCCCTGTATCTCTACAGACGATGTTCTGGAGTTACGGCGTCTTTGCAGTCAGGTGAAGGTGGAGAGGTCTTTGCAAGAGTACATTCTAAACTTGGTACGAGCATCGCGTGAGACTGAAGAAGTCATGCTGGGGGTCAGTCCTCGCGGTAGTGTGGCTTTGCAGCGAACAGCTCAAGCACTAGCTTTCCTGGACGATCGCGATTATGCCATTCCTGATGATGTTAAATTACTGGCACCTCATGTGCTTTCCCATCGTCTGATTCCAGCAGGTGGGCGTCGAGCTAAAACCATAGTTGAGCAGCTGCTGCGCTCTGTTCCAATTCCTTAGAATTGTCTGTTTAAGTATGTTAAAGCGTGTGAGGTCAAGAATTCGACGGCGAAAAAAAGGGCGTTCGCCTGCGGTTTTGTTGCTGTTGCTGCTAGTTTGGAGTATCTGCCTGGGATGGGGAATGGCGATCACGCTTGGTGCCACTGTCAAGCCAGATATTATATCACAAGCTAGTCCGTCTGAGGCAGGTACGGTTGACCCGATTGCAGCTCGCTACCAGCTCGGTCAGGAACTTTACTTGGAAAACTGTGCCAGTTGCCACGTTGCTCTGCCACCGGAGGTTCTACCCAGCGAAACTTGGCGTCGGCTACTTTTAGAGCCAGAGCAACACTATGGTCAGAAGCTACAGCCGATAATTGGTCCATCTCTCCTGATTATGTGGGACTACCTGAAGACGTACTCCCGCCCTCTAGATGCAAAACAACCAACCCCTTATCGTGTTGCAGCATCTCCTTATTTCAAAGCACTGCATCCACGAGTGGACTTGCCTCAACCTGTGAAACCAGCTAGCTGCGTAGCTTGCCACCCTGGTGTCGCTCAATATAATTACCGCAGTCTCACCCCTGAGTGGGAAAACTCACCCTAAGTAGCTCTCTGTTGGCTGTGCAGTTCTCTGGTCAGCATCAGCCCGTGAGTAGTCATTGTAGGGACGACGCATGCGTCGTCCTACTGCCGTTTGTCAGGATGATTTATTTTTTTCAAATCCTTTGCCTCTCGCCGAGTGCTCTTGGTGTACAGCATGCCGAAGAAAGCTTATTTCGGTTTTCTGAGAAAAGGGTTACAGATTGTTCGCACTTTTTGCTAGCAATGCATCATAGTTAAAGAAGACCTTTGCAAATCGCAACCTTTCTTTGCATTGCCATTGACACCAGTCAGGTCAGAACATGGAGGAACCGCCATGACCAACAAATCCTCAAAAGACGCAGAAGCCGAGCAACCCGATGGAATCTGGGATAGTGAACGAGAAGAAGAATCCTTCTCACCTGAGCGGAGTGCAAGGTTAAAAAGAGGGCTGACTGGTTGGCAGGGTATAGCGATTGGCTTAGGACTGGGTATTGCTATCACAGCAGGCGTTGGGACGCTGCTTTCTCGGCAAACCTCAACTGGTAAAACTGGAAATAAGACTCAACAGGTAGCACCGCCTTCCCAAACGGTTACGGTCACAGCCGCTCAAACCAACCCCATCCCCCGTACACTTGTAACTACAGGTTCAGTAGCAGCCCGTGACCTCATCCCCGTTTTGCCCCAGACAACTGGCTTACAAATCAAGCTAATTCTCGTAGGAGAGGGGCAAACTGTAAAAGCAGGGCAAGTCCTGGCGGTTTTGGATGATTCAGTGCTACGAGCGCAACTTGAAGGGGCGAAGGCAGAAGTAGCATCAAATCAAGCTGTCGTGCGTCAACGAGAAGCCGCCTTACAGCAAGCCCGTGCTACCCAAGCAGAGGCTGAACGCACATTTGGGCGTTATGCAACGCTGGCGAGAAATGGGGCAATTAGTCGTCAAGAACTGGATACCCGCGCCACAACGGCTGCCACTGCCAGAGAAGCCGTCGCCAGTGCAAAGGCAAATATTGGTAGTGCCCAAGCCGATGTTCGTAGCAGTGTTGCTCGCGTCCAACAACTGCAAACTCAACTAGGACAAACTCTCGTTCGCGCCCCAGCTAGTGGAGTTATTGCTGAGAAAACGGCTCAGATTGGAGATGTCAGCAACGGGTCGCAAAAAATATTTTCAATTATTGGCAACGGTGCGCTGGAACTCCAAGCGCTGGTTCCCGCACCCCAATTGCCACAAGTGCGGATTGGCGCACCTGCGCAAATTACCTCCGATACCGATAACCGCGTCCGCCTAACGGGACAAGTTAGAGAAATCGCGCCCCTGGTTAATACCCAAAGCCGTGAAGCAACTGTCAAAATTGACCTGCCGCCGACTTTGTTACTGCGACCAGGAATGTTTGCCCGTGCGGTGATTACCACCTCAACCGCAACTGGGGTGACGGTACCTAGCAAAGCGGTTCTTCCCCAAGCAGACGGCAGTTCAATTGTTTTCCTGCTATCGGGTGAAGACATAGTTCAAGCCAGAAAGGTAGAAGTAGGGGAAGTTGTCAATGGTGGAAATGTCGAAATTAAGAACGGTTTACAACCGGGCGATCGCGTGGTGTTAGCGGGTGCTGGATTTCTCAAAGACGGTGACAAAGTTAGGGTTGCAAATCAATAAGGTGGTCATTAGGCAAGGGGCAGGGGGCAGAGTTGGCTGTAATCAGTCAGGTGTTCGTTGGTTATTACTCATTAATCATTAGTTATTGCTCATTGCCTTGCGGACAAACAACAAATAACAAATAACAAATAACAGACAAATGTCTTCAAACATCTCCGCCTGGTCAATTCGTAAGCCGGTTCCAACGATAGTTCTATTCTTAGTTTTAACGGTAGTTGGTTGGCTCTCCTTTACCGGACTGGGTATTGATTCCAATCCCAATATTGATATCCCAGCGGTTTCAATCACAGTAAGCCAACCGGGTGCTGGACCCTCGGAACTGGAATCCCAGGTGACGAAGAAAGTTGAAGATGCGATCGCGGGTTTGGGTAATATCGACAATATCATCTCAACCGTTAACGATGGAGTTTCCAGTACCGTCGTTAACTTTGTCTTAGGTACCAATAGCGATCGCGCCACCAATGACGTGCGCAATGCGATCGCCCAAATTCGCCAAGACTTGCCGCAAGACATTAACGAACCAATCGTCAAACGACTGGAATTTGCCGGGGGTCCAATTATGACCTACGCAGTCGTTTCTGAAAAACGCTCAGTTGAAGACTTGAGCTACCTGGTTGACCAGACCATCAGCCGCGCTTTACTGTCGGTCAAGGGAGTCTCCCAAGTGCGACGGATAGGCGGCGTTGACCGCGAAATTCGAGTCAACCTCGATCCGTTGCGGTTACAGTCGCTTGGCATTACTGCCACTCAGGTAAACGACCAGATTCGCGCCTTCAACGTCAACTTACCCGGTGGACGAGGTGAGTTGGGAGGGAGCGAACAAAGCATCCGCACGCTGGGTAGTGCGCCTAATGTGGATGTATTGAAAACCTATGAGATTGTACTTCCCAATGGGAGTTCGGTTCCCCTATCCAGCCTTGGAGAAGTCACTAATGGCTTTGCCGAGGTGCGGGAGTCGTCACTGCTCAATGGAAAACCTGTAGTAGCTTACCAGGTATTACGCAGCACTGGCAGTACCCTCGTCACGGTAGAAGAAGGAGTACGAAAAGCGGTAGAGGAACTGCAAAAAACTCTTCCCCCAGATGTTAAGCAGCAACTCATCTTTACGCGAGCCGACTTCATCCGCGAATCCTACCACAACACCATAGATGACTTGATTATTGCCTCTGTACTGGCAGTGGTGGCGATTCTCCTGTTTTTGCGGAACTGGCGAGCGACGTTAATTACCGCTGTGGCGCTGCCGTTATCGATCATTCCCACTTTTGCTGTTCTACAGTTGCTAGGCTATACCCTCAATAACATGACCTTGCTGGCATTGGCGCTAGCAGTCGGGAACTTGGTGGATGACGCCGTTGTGGAAATTGAGAACCTAGAGCGCCACATGGATATGGGAAAAACGCCCTTACAGGCGGCTCTAGATTCTTCTGCGGAAGTGGGCTTAGCCGTCATTGCTAGCGCAGCAACGATTATCGCTGTGTTTATGCCTGTGGCTTTTATGGGCGGCGTTCCGGGTCAGTTTTTTCAACCGTTTGGGGTGACAGTTGCCGTTTCTACGATTTTCTCGACAGTTGTGGCGCGTACCGTAACCCCGATGATGGGGGTTTATCTACTGAAGGAGAAAAAAGTCAAGAGTAAAAAAAGTTCTTCTCGCTTCTACGGTTTCCCCTTTACGTTCCGCATACAATTTCAACCGTATCGAAGTTTGTTGAAATGGGCCCTGCGGCATCGACTGACAACCTTGGCTGTCGCGATCGCGTTTTTTATCGGTTCTCTGATGCTGGTTCCCTTGATTCCCAAGGGGTTTATTGATAACGGCGACCTTGGTCTTTCCACGGTTTCTGTCGAACTCCCTCCCGGTTCTACCCTAGAAGAGACAAATAAGGTTGTGCAACAGGCAACAGGGCTACTTCAGCAAAGCCCAGCGGTTAATAGTGTTCTGGCAACAATCGGGTCAAGTGGTGGCAGTGATGCCGGTGGTGTGAACAAGGCAACTCTGTCCATTCAGCTAAAAGATAAAGAAGACCGTAACTTGTCCCAGTCTCAGTTTGAACAGCAGCTGCGTCCACAATTGTTTGGAATTCCAGGAGCAAGAATCAGTTTCCAGAGTCAAGGAGCAGCAGGAAGTAGCAAGGATGTCACAATTCTCCTCAAGAGTGAAAATCCCGAAGCGTTGACGGAAGCTGCCGATGCGCTCTTAAAGGAGATGAGAATGGTGCCTGGTTTAGTGGAAGTGAGTTCCACTGCCAGCGTAGTGAAGCCAGAGATTTTGGTGATACCCGATCCAGCTCGTGCGGCAGATTTGGGAGTAACGGTACAAGCGATCGCCCGGACTGCCTCCCTTGCCACCCTCGGCGATAACGAAGCCAATTTAGCTAAGTTTAATCTCCCCGACCGACAAATTCCGATTCGGGTGCAGATAGAACCCAAGGCACGGGAGGATATCAACACGATTAGAAATCTCCAAGTCCCTGGTCAAAATAACACACTCGTTCCCTTAGTGTCGGTAGCCGATATCCGCTTGGGCAGTGGTCCAGCACAAATTGATCGTTATGACCGCTCCCGTCAGGTTTCGGTAGAAGCCAACTTGCAGGGCATTGCCCTAGGAGAGGCTGTGCAAGCGGTGAAGAAACTACCTGCGCTCAATCCACTACCCCCAGGAGTAGCCGAGCAATCTGCGGGTGATGCCAAGATTATGGGAGAAATTTTCGGTCGTTTTGGCACAGCTTTAGCATTGGCGGTGATGTGTATCTATGCCATCCTCGTTTTGCTGTACAACAGTTTTCTCCATCCCCTGACAATTATGGTGGCGTTGCCCCTCTCTTTAGGTGGGGCACTGATTGGCTTGATGATTGCTCAAAAGGCGTTGGGGCTATATGCACTGATTGGAATTGTCTTATTGATGGGGATTGTGACGAAAAACTCTATCCTGCTAGTGGACTATACCTTAATTAACCAGGAAGAAGGCAAGTCACAGTATCAAGCGCTGATTGCTGCTGGGACATCTCGTCTGCGACCGATTTTGATGACCTCCCTTGCCACGATTGCGGGGACGCTTCCCCTAGCCCTAGGTATTGGCGCGGGGGCTGAGGTTCGCAGTCCGATGGGAATTGCTGTTATGGGTGGCTTCACAACCTCTACGCTGCTGACTCTGGTGGTGGTGCCAGTATTGTTCAGCTATGTGGATAACTTCCAGCACTGGATTGTCAACCTAGGGAAGCAGGGGTTTGGCAGGAAACCTGGGCGAAGGCAGGCTGGTGGAGAAGCTGGGGAGCGACCAGAAACAACCTCTACTAATGGCAGAAAAGCTGAAATCTCAGGCCGTAAGTAGAATTGCACTGACTTAAGCAAATATCATCACAGCCGATCAATCCTTGTGCAGGGGGTCTCTAGGTAGGCACTCCGTCCCCCAGTGGGGGGTTTGGGGGGAAGTCCCCCAGTGGGGGGTTTGGGGGGAAGCCCCCCAATCATGGTTTTTCTACAAACGACTATGGGGGTTCTCAGTTGCATAGACCACACCCTAAGGGCACGATAATATCGTGCCCCTACAAAAACTGTGTTGAACCCAATTGAGATGCGCTATATTTTTCGCTTAAGTCAGTACCATTCATCTTAAGTTAGACAAACCTAGATAGGGGGCTTCCCACTGAGGGACGGGGCACCTACTTAGAGATATCCAGCGCAAGGAGTTTAATCGCTGGACTCGCTCTAACATTTCAGCAAAAGACACAAGGCTGTTATGTGAAGAGTTGGTGAAAAAGTTCGTTGAATTTTAAATTGAATGTAAGCCTCAAGGGGTTCGTGTCCCTTGAGGCTTGTACTTTAGAGGAGACTTCGGTTAGAGTGAATACCGATCTAAGACTAACCCTAATAGCCGCAGCTGGTCACTTTTACCAACTGGGCTGGATGGTGGGAACAGCGGGCAACTTATCCGCTCGAATGCCTGATGGCAGCTTCTGGATTACTGCCAGTGGACGTAACAAAGGGCAACTGAGTATCGATGACTTTGTCCGCATTGCACCGGATGGCACGGTGTTGGAGCAACCCTCTCCTGATGCCCACCCTTCAGCTGAAACAAGTATTCATCAGGTCATCTACTCGCTGTTTTCGGATGCTCAAGCCTGCTATCACGTTCACTCCATTGAGGCTAATCTAGTTTCTCACTTTAGCGATGGGGATACCCTACTTTTGCCACCTTTAGAAATGCTCAAAGGGTTGGGGGTGTGGGAAGAAAACCCCAAAGTGGCAATGCCGGTGTTTGCGAATCATTTAGAGGTACCTCGGATTGCTAGTGATATTGGTGAGCGTTTTAAGGCTACACCGCCCCCGATGAGTGTTCTGCTCATCCGGAACCACGGCGTTACAGTTTGGGCTTCTTCTCCAGAAGTTGCCCGCAATTACTTGGAGGTAGCGGAGTTTATCTTCCGATACATGGTGGCGGCTCGAAACGTTGGCATCGAAGAGTCATTTGAATAAAAACAACGAAGCGTTTGCACTGAAGCAAGAGGATGCTGAGGAATTAATGAAAACTCAAAGCGATATCATGGCAGAGGCTTGGAAAGCCCTTGAAGATTCTATTATTTACTATTACGGACAGCCGGTTGGAACCGTAGCCGCTCGCGATCCAGATGTAGAAGCGCTCAATTATAACCAGTGCTTTGTCCGCGATTTTGTTTCTTCAGCCCTGATCTTTCTGATGAAGGGCAAAACGGAAATTGTTCGCAACTTCCTTGTAGAGACGTTAGCTCTACAGAGTGAAACTAAGCAAATGGACTATTTTAATGCTGGACAGGGTTTGATGCCTGCTAGCTTTAAGGTGGCATCAAGCTATGGCGAGCAATATTTAACCGCTGATTTTGGGGAACATGCGATCGCCAGAGTTACCCCCGTTGATTCCTGTCTCTGGTGGCTTATCCTATTGCGGGCATATGTAAGAGCAACGGGCGACATTAGCCTAGCCCATCAAGCCGATTTTCAAAAGGGAATTGTCTTAATTCTCAAGCTTTGCTTAGCCGATCGGTTTGATATGTACCCAACGATGTTGGTTCCCGATGGCGCTTTTATGATTGACCGTCGTATGGGTGTTTATGGGCATCCCTTGGAAATTCAAGCTTTATTTTATGCTGGCTTGAGGTCAGCACGCGAGTTACTGATGCCGGGACGTAAGGGTGATATTTATATCCAGGTAATCAATCACCGCTTGAATACTCTCTATTACCATATTCGGAAGTATTATTGGCTCGATATTAAACGTCTGAATGAAATCTATCGATATAGAGGTGAAGAGTTTGGCGAAACAGCGGTCAATAAGTTCAATATTTATCCAGAGTCGATTCCTTATTGGTTGACTGAATGGATGCCAGAACAAGGAGGTTATCTAGCTGGGAATCTGGGTCCTGCACAGATGGATTTCCGCTTCTTTGCGCTAGGAAACTTAATGGCGATCATTTGTTCCTTAGCCAGTGCTCAAGAGGCGCAAGGAATTATGGATCTCATCGAACAACGATGGTCAGATCTGGTAGGAAATATGCCCATGAAAATCTGTTTTCCAGCTGTGCAAGGTCTGGAATGGAAGATTATGACTGGCTGCGACCCCAAAAATGTACCCTGGTCGTACCACAATGGCGGCAATTGGCCCGTCCTCCTCTGGCTTTTGGTAGCAGCAGCTCAGAAAACAGGTAGAACAGAGGTTGCACGCTTAGCGATTGAACTGGCTGAAAAACGCTTGAGCGAAGACCAATGGCCAGAATACTATGACGGCAAGAATGGCCGATTAGTTGGGAAAGAAGCACGGAAATATCAAACCTGGACAATTGCTGGATTCTTAGTAGCGAAAGACTTGATGACTAATCCTGAGCATTTATCATTATTCAGTTTTGATGAAGACTTTGAAGCGCTTGAATGGTCATACTCTCAAGTTATCTGATCAAAGTTGCAATCAAACGGCTAAAAATGACCTCACCCCCGCCCCCTCTCCTACTCTTGAGAGGGGAGAAATTTAAATTAGCTGTTTGAAATGTAACTTCGTATGAGATAGAGTTCGTTTTTGCCAAGGGCTTTAATTTCCGCATATCCTGCGGTAGTCGAACTCATTTTCTAGAATTGGCGACCACAAGTGGTCAGTGGTATCCAGCAGGTAATCAGAGGTGTCAAGGGTTCGCGGCTGTAAGGGCGATCGCATTTATCGGGTAAGTTACTAAAAGTGACTCCCAGCGCTCCATCTTGATGCCAGCTATGGGGTGCGTCTAAGTCGTGATAGTGCTCTAGAGCATACTGTTTTCTGACCCAGGCTGGCTCTCCCAGATGCTTGGTGTCAAAAGTAGCAATTGATACAAATTTACTGGAGAACGAAGACTGAAAACCTTGATGCGGCTAGATTATAACCTTGCTTTATCACCACAATTATGGGAGAGCCAGGAAATACTAAAATTTGACTATAAATTCATAGAAATTTTACAAAACATTTAACTTCGTTTGGCAGGTAAATCCCTTGCAGGGAAAGTAATAGACTATTTTTGGGTCTATGTTATTGGAATTTACTCGGAACTTGAACTTTATTATTTCGATGAAGATTACTTTGCCCTACTAGTAAGAGTTTAAAGAATAGGTGAAGATAACTTATCAAAGGGAGCCTCTAAAAAATAGCCTCCAGAGCAAGGCAGGTTAACTAACTAATGAGGTTGACAATTCTAGTGATAGGAGAACTGGAGAACTCTTGTGAGCCGACTCTACCCACTATCGCTACCGTTCAGCTGCATCTACTCGGGAAAATATTTAAATGAACCTTTTCAATAAAGCGATCGCATCAGCAGCTATTGCTACAACTGCTGCCCTCAGCTTGTCGGCAAAAGCCGAAGGCCTTACATTCAGTATTGGGCAGAACTTCACAGGTTTAACGCTTAACGACATTGTAGACCTAACCGGTTATGGTTTTGATCCGCCCGATAGCATGGGAGCCGTAGGTCCTGATCACTTTGTTGAGTTCATCAACGGTGGGTATTCAATTTATGACAAGACTAATGGCACAGCTGTGCAGACAATGAGTGATGTTCAGTTCTGGACTAGTGTTGCTAACCTTGATCTGACCGATTTCTTGTCTAACCCAAACAATTTTCTGATCGACCCCAGAATATTATATGACCCAACCAGCCAGCGCTGGTTTGCTGCCGAGATAGATGTTCCCTTTCAGGAAAATGGTGATAATGCCTCCAACAACTTCCTGTTGGCGGTGTCAAATTCGTCTGACCCGACGGCAGGCTGGACGGGCTTTAAGATCGACGCTGACTCTACAGATTCTTATTTTGCAGACTATCCTACGCTGGGTCTGAATGCTGATGGCGTATATATCGCCTCGAATAACTTCAACCTCTTTACTGACCCAAATGATACTGTACTGGGTGTGACATTAGTCTCCATCCCCAAAGCAGACCTTCTGGCACCTACACCAACAATTGCTAATCTGACCATTTTTGAAAATTTAGACGCTCGTCAGTTCGGCTTCACCCTTCAACCGGCAGTAGACTTTGGACCTTCGGACGGTCGGGAGCCAATTCTCGCAAGGCAGTGTACTGGTCTAGACTGTAGTGACTTTTCCTCGCCATACACCGTGCTACCCCGTACAGACTTGTTCAATACTGGCACTAGCTTGGCAAGCCTGGGTTTGCCGCTCAATATTGGCGTGAGTCCCTACAGCCATCCTCCCCTGGCCACCCAACCCGATGGTTCAGTGGAAATCAAAGCTGGCGATACTCGCATTAACAGCACTGTTTATAAGCTCAACAATAGCCTCTGGACAGTTCACAGCACTGAAGTGAATGGTCGCTCTGCCCTCCGTTGGTACGAAATCGACGCAACCACTAATGCGGGACTTCAGTCAGGTACAATCGGCGACCCCGATCATGACTACTTCTACCCCTCCATTGCTGTTAATGAGTTTGGTCATGCTGTGATTGGTTTCAGCCGCTCAGGTCTAGATGAATTTATCAGTAGCTATGCGGTAGTTGGCGATACTATTGATGGGGTCACCAGCTTTACTGACCCAATACTGCTAAAGGCAGGACTTGATAATTACCACTTGTCTGGCGGTGACTTTGAGCGTTGGGGCGACTACAGTGCCACCACTGTTGATCCAACTGATCCATTTAGCTTCTGGACAATCCAGGAGTTCGCTGCACAGCCTGGTACCTTTCCTTCCACTTGGGCTACCCAAATCACCCAGATCAGAATTGCCCCATCCACCGTTCCCGAACCCACTTCTGCCTTGGGTCTATTGGCATTTGGTGCCTTTGGTGTCGGTTCACGGCTCAAACGCAGGCAGCAACAGAACGATCAAAATAACAACCTCAACTGATGCTTGTTGCTAGCTCAAAGCACTGGAAACTGCTCCTCTAAGGGATTTCTCAAAAATTAATCATCCAATTTTGTGGGGTAGGCATCTTGCCTGCCCTAATTTATGAAATTTTTTGGCTTGGAAGCCCCTGAAGAGCTTTTGTTAAGGCAACCAACCTACTGGCTTTGGTCGGACTCGACTTTTGGCGAATAGTCTTTAATTGGAGGAGTTCAGTAAACTGGCACCCATGCAAGGCAACAGAGTTGAATTGAAATGCCGGAAATCACAAATAACCAGCAGCGGGGTTACCTGGGGGCAGGATGGTCTTTTCCGTTAGAAGTAAACGTGCAGGGCAATCTTCAGTTCAGTGCCGCCGAACGGAACATCGAACAGTCCATCGGCATTATCCTAGGCACAAAGTTGGGTGAACGAGTGTACCGACCGAATTTTGGCTCACGGCTATCTGAACTAGTCTTTGCACCGATGAACACCCAAACGTTATTGCTAATTCGCTTATATATTCAAGAAGCCTTAGAAATGTGGGAGCCGCGCATCGTCATTGATGGTATTTACACAGAGCCAGATCCACTTAAAGGTCGAGTAGACGTTACTATCCAATATCACCCTAAAGACGCTCACGACTATCGGAGTTTGGTTTATCCGTTCTATCTACTGCCACCCAGTTAAGGGATTGGGCACTGAAGGCTAGAGTCTGTCTGCAAACCGCTGTGGAAGCGAAAAACTCAACCTCATCTCTCCCCTTGTGGAGAGGACTCTGTACCTGGAGTTGTAGCCTGCGGCAAGCCGCTACGGGTCTACGTTAAAAATAAACTGACGAGACACGGCCTAGGGACTGGAGACTAGGAAGATTATCCGGCTACCCCGTCCCTTTCCCAATCCCCAATCATGAATCTCCAATCGCCACTGCTATGGAATTTGATTTTTTACCGAAATTACCGAAGTCCGATTTGGACGACCGGACATTCCAGGACTTAGTAGACGAATGCATTTTACGCATTCCTCGCTACTGTCCGGAGTGGACGAATTATAACCCCAGTGACCCCGGCATTACCCTGGTTGAACTGTTCGCTTGGTTAACTGACCAAATGTTGATGCGGTTCAATCAGGTTCCTCGCCGCAACTATGTTGCCTTTCTGGAATTACTAGGGATTCGCCTACAACCCCCCACACCAGCTCGAACGAATCTGACTTTTTACCTCAGTTGTGATCTACCAGAAACTTACACTATTCCAGCTACTACCGAAGTGGCGACGCTACGCACTGAAAATGAGGAAGCCATTGTTTTTAGTACCGACCGACCCTTGGTGATTGGTAATCCCAGAATCCGGCATTTTCTTACTGCCGAACTTGCAGAACCTGAACCTCAAATTTTACGCGATCGCTTCGTCGGTTCGTGGACTTTGCGACCCGATGGCGAGTGGGCAGGTACAGAGCTAGCTTTCTTTAACGATCAACCCCAACTTGGTAATTGCTTTTACCTAGTTTTCGACCCAGACCAACCCATCGAAGGCAATGTGATCGCGGCTACCTTCAAAGGAGAAGCCGCAACCTCCACAGGCATCAATCCTGAGATGCCGCCTCGACGGTGGGAAGCTTGGAACGGCGCATTCTGGGAACCTGTATTACTGCGAGAAGCTGATGATAGCACTCAAGGATTCAGTTTTAGCGAGTTGACCCGAAGTGGCGGCAATGCTCTCCAAGGAGGAGATATCGTCCTCCATTTGCCGCTGCGTTGGCCTGTGGCTCACTTTGTCACCTACCAAGGTCGCTGGCTGCGCTGTGTATACCTCCAGCAAGCCAACAATCAACCGGTTTACATTCGTTCTCCCCGCATTGTTGGTTTAAATGTGCGCTCGATTGGCGGCACGATAGAAGCCTCCCAATGTACTTTGATTCAGAATGAAGTTCTAGGAGAGAGCGACGGCACACCAGGGCAGACGTTTCAATTACAAGGAACTCCTGTCTTACCTCGGAAGCAAGAAGAATACATCCAGGTTACACCCCCGGTGGGTCTACCACAAATCTGGAGGGAAGTCAATGATTTTGCCAGCTCTGGTCCTCAAGACTTGCACTACGTCATCGATTCCCTCACGGGCATGGTTCAGTTTGGACCCCGGATTCGAGAACCCGCTCAAATTCAAACCTCGACCCGCTTGCGGGGTCGCTCACAAGGCTTGCCAACAGGGGCGCTGATTGTAAATGGCAACGGGGATGGAGAAGGGCAGTCAATGGAGCGCCAATACGGAGCCGTACCGCCGCGAGGCTCAGTGATTCGGATGGTTGCTTACCGCACTGGCGGCGGTCGCCGAGGAAACGTCCAGAGTGGAAGCATTAGGGTTTTGAAATCAGCTGTTCCTTACGTGGCTAGCGTGGTGAATAATACACACGCTCTCAACGGTGCTGATGCCGAATCTTTAGATGATGCAGTAATTAGGGTACCGCGAATGCTGCGGACTCGCGATCGCGCTGTTACTGTCGAAGACTTTGAAGCTATAGCTTTAGAAGCGGGAGGGGGAGCTATTGCCCGTACCCTTTGCTTGTCCCCCACTCGCAAAGACGAAGCAGGCACAGTACGCCTCCTCCTAGTACCCCAAGTTAATACAGATGGAATTGAGCAAGGGATAGGCATCGACCCAGCTAGGTTTAGCTTGGCTCCCACACTCACAGAGCAAGTCCTCGCTTATCTAGACGAACGGCGTCTTTTGGGAGTAGAAGTGCGATGCAGCCAACCCGAATATGTAGGTGTCGCCATTCAAACCGAAGTCGCACTAGAGCCAGAGTACAATAACACCATAGCCCAACAAAAAATCCTTTCAAAATTGGAGGTTGCCCTGTACCGCTTCCTCAATCCCATCACCGGTGGTTCGGAAGGAAATGGCTGGCAATTCGGGCGTCCTGTTTATTCTTCAGATATCGTCACCTTGTTTCAAAAAATTGCTGGAGTACGCTACTTAGGTACAGTGCAGCTGTTTGAGTTGCGTTACCAAGGGCAAAACTGGATGCGGGCACTGCCAAAAGAACCTGTAATTGATCCAGGTCCCCTAGGGCTAGTATGTTCTTGGAAAAATAATCAACTGCGCTCCGGTCACGTCATCAGTTTGATATGAAGGGTTGCAGGCTGGAAGGTTGGAAGCTTGAAAGTTGAAAGTTGTGACGGGTGCGGTCAAAACCAGTTGGTGATATGCAGAAAATTTCTCCGCGTCAGAGCGTCCCCGCGTCCCCGTGTCAGTCTCAACCAACTACTTATGACCACACCCAGTTGTGACTCTAACCTCTAACCCCTAACCCCTAACCCCTAGTCCCTAGCCCCTAGCCCCTAGCCCCTAGTCCCTAGCCTTCATGACCCAAGCTCGCGATCTTCTACCCTTACGTCTGCAACTGACGCCAATGCAACTGCCAGAGACAAATCCTCAGGCAGTAGTCAAGGCGACGGGAGGGAACGAAGCGAGAACAC
>DATNQP010000550.1:0-2579 GCA_036703965.1 Leptolyngbyaceae cyanobacterium | reverse complement strand
TTGTTCTTGACAAGTAAAACTTTGCAAGCCTGGATGAGCGTAGAAGGCGTCGATCTAGGTGCGATTGGATTGTTTAGCTTGGTAAGCTTGCCCTACTCTTTGAAATTTATCTGGTCGCCCTTACTCGACCGATTTGTGCCGCCGTTTTTGGGACGTCGGCGGGGTTGGCTCGTAGTGACGCAAGGGGCGTTACTTTTGGCGATCGCTTTCATGTGTGTGCAACAACCCAAACAAGCCCTACAGCTACTCGCTATCAATGCCATACTCATTGCTTTTTTTAGCGCCTCTCAAGACATTGCTTTTGATGCCTACCGCACAGACGTTCTGGAACAACAGGAGATGGGGGCTGGTGCAGCAGTTGCCGTTTTAGGTTACCGCATTGCCCTGCTTGTCACGGGTTCTTTGGCACTGATTCTTGCCGACCGAATTCCTTGGCCAACTGTTTACCTCTTGATGTCTGTTTTGATGGCGATCGGGTTATTCACTTCTCTGTGGGCACCGGAACCAAAAGATCAGGAACGTCCACCCGCTTCCTTAGCGGATGCCGTCAGTTTGCCCTTCATTGAATTTTTCCAACGCTCAGGTCTACTCAGAGGCGTCTTAATTTTATTGTTCATTGTCCTCTACAAATTGGGTGATGCCCTGGTCAACAATATGTCCACGCCCTTTTTGTTACCCAATACTGGCTTGGGCTTTACTCAGACTGAAATTGGGGCAATTCAAGGGGGAATGGGACTACTCGCAACCATTGTCGGTGCCCTTAGCGGTGGAGCAATCCTTAGCAAAATCGGCATCAATCGCTCACTTTGGGTTTTTGGTATCCTGCAAGCGGTGAGCAATTTGACCTACTTTGTCTTAGCACAAGTTGGGAAAAACTATTCTATGCTGGTTCTCACCATCAACATTGAAAACTTTTGTGCAGGTTTAGGAACAGCAGCTTTTGTCGCTTTTTTGATGAGTCTTTGCAACCCACGCTTCTCAGCTACACAGTATGCTTTACTTTCGAGTCTGATGGCAGTCAGCCGCGATATCTTAGTAGCACCGGCTGGGACTTTGGCAAAAGCTACAGGTTGGCCTTTGTTTTTCCTGATTAGTATCGTTGCTGCCTTGCCTGGATTACTACTACTGCCAGTGTTTGCGCCCTGGAATTCCCAACCCGTCCCAATGCCTAGACCTGAAGTGCGTGACAAGGAAGAAGACTTATGAGGTTTAATCTACCAATTTTTCTAGGAACGCTCATCCTCTTCGTCGCTATAGTCGCTGCTGGCATACTTGGTTACCTTGTGTCCCAGTTAATCAGAGGATTTCTGACAGTTGACGTACTAACTTTTTCAGTAACGCTCTTCCTCCTAGTCACAATAGTCATACTGATTTATGTTCTATTCCTGTTAATCAGGAGACAGCAGTCGCCATCATTGCCGCGAAGCACAGCCCCCCAGCCTTATGAGCTTCCGCTGGAGTCGCCGTTTGTGCGACGAACAATACCACCCCAGCTAAGCAAGAGTCCAGCTGATAGTCAACTCCAAAGTAGACTCATCAGTATGTTAGCGGGTGACCGTGCAGCAGCAGAGCGGTTAGTTGATCGAGCAAAGCTGAATTATCCTGGTAGATCCGAAGATTGGTATTGGCAAAGAGTGATCGACGACTTGGAGGGGCGTTAGCGTTTGCGGAGCAGACACTCCTTCTGTCCCTACTGAAGAGTGCAAGAGCGTGCGCCAGGAGCAAAGGTGTGATCTCTTGGCAGCCGCCGATAACATTTTTTATAAAATCCGTCGAAAATCGCTAGACTAAACAGCGAAGGTTTCACAAATCTTCAGCTCACTCTTCAGAAATATCTCCGCTTTTACAGCTATAAATATGGCTATTCTTCGTCAATATATTGCTCCGTTGCTCGTAGTTCTAGTATTTTTGATGGCGCTAGTGGCGGTGAGTGCTCGGATTTTTTTGCCTTCAGATATGGCGGCACCCGCCCCAATTGAAGATGTTGAGTCGGCAAGCAAGCAGCCACCAGCACGGGGAGTTGATGCGGCGGCTGGATTACCGCCAGTAGAGGCTCCAACCTTACCAACATCAGCTGGGTCAATCCATTAGAGTGCAGTCCTAGGGGTGTCTAACCAACTCTTACCGGACTACCAGTTACGCCTTGGCTCAAGGCGGGAACAGACAACTTTGGTAAAGTTCCTACAGCTGAGTTACCAAGAGCTTTTCCCAGCGCAGGAAGATTTTTCCCATCTGGGGGAAACAGCTAAAAAGTACTTTTCTAGAGAAACACCGCTCTGGTGGGTTGAGTCAGCTGATTCAACCGTTTCCGAAGGCTCACTGTCATCGCCACTGAGTCAGCCAGTGGCTTGCCTCTGGCTGGGGAATGCAATAGATCAGGTACAAGGCGATCGCCATGCCCATATTTTTTTGCTTTACGTGATGCCAGAATATCGGCGTCAGGGAATTGGCTCAGCGCTGATGCGTCATGCTGAAGACTGGGCAAGAGCAAGAGGCGATCGTCAGCTTGGGCTTCAAGTCTTTTACAACAACCAAGCGGCTCTGAGTCTTTACCACAAACTGGGCTACCAAACTCAATC
>DATNQP010000549.1:0-4373 GCA_036703965.1 Leptolyngbyaceae cyanobacterium | reverse complement strand
CCGTAAATTTGCATCGTCTCATCGGGTGCAAAAGCGGCGAAAATCTCTTCCTGTTCCTCCTTCGTGAGCTGATTGAGGTTGAGTTCGTCGTGGTGACGCAGAAAGTTCAGCCACTGACCTGTAGATGGGGTGTCCGGTATTGTTTTCAATGCCTCTTTGATGGGGGCTGCCTGCTCCCTAGCCAGTGTGAGAAACATATACTGGTTCAA
Organism: Leptolyngbyaceae cyanobacterium; assembly: GCA_036703965.1. GTDB lineage: Bacteria > Cyanobacteriota > Cyanobacteriia > Cyanobacteriales > Coleofasciculaceae > DATNQP01. Next base: position 4,164 of record DATNQP010000549.1, on the reverse strand, counting down.
CAAAAAGTTGAATAGCATATTCATCCTGTCCCCATCTCCGAAGTACAGGGGGATTTTGTCTGGCTCGACGTTCGCCTCTGCTAGCAACACGCCTTCGCCACGTCGTTCCCAAACAAACTCTCGCATCTGGGACAGGAGGTTGTGGAGTTCCCCATGCTCCGCATCCTCAATACCAAGTGGCTCGATTAAGTAGGGGGCAGCGTCTACCCGAAAGCCAGATACACCAAGTTCCAGCCAAAAGCCCATAATCTTGCGAATCTCTTCACAGACCTGTGGATTGGCAGTATTTAAGTCCGGCTGTTCCTTGTAGAATCGGTGCAAATAGTACGCGCCTGCTTGTTCGTCATATTCCCAGATACTGTCCTGCACACCGGGGAAGACAAGCTCGGCTTTTGGGTCTTTCGGCGGATTGTCCGACCACACGTAGTAGTCGCGATACTTTGAGTTTTTGTCAGAGCGGGCGGACTGGAACCACGGATGCTGATTTGATGTGTGATTTACAACTAAGTCAACGATGACACGAATACCGCGATCGCGAGCCTGATGCATGAACTCCACAAAGTCTCCCAGAGTTCCCAGACGCGGGTCAACGTTGTAATAGTCCATGACATCGTAGCCGTTGTCCCGGTTTGGGGAGGGGTAGAACGGTAATAGCCACAGGCAGGTAACTCCCAAGCCAGCAATGTGATTCAGGCGTTTGGTGAGTCCGATAAAGTCGCCTATGCCATCGCCGTTGGCATCCATAAAAGTCTCCACATCTAGGGAGTAGATAATTGCGTCTTTATACCACAGGTTTTTCATTGGATAATCAATTTAATTAACAACTTTAGAAGATTTTAATCTGGTATTTATGTTTGAATTACTGTTTCTTTTTGCGCCTCGCAACCCAGATACAAAATGCAACTATCAGAGCAAGGAGTACAACTCCGGAAACAGGCCCAAGGAACTTTTCTACTAATTTATAGTTTTGCCCTAGCACCAATCCCGCATAGGTTAACATCCCTACCCACAATGCAGTGCCAACTGTCGAGTACAGCAGGAATGGCACTAAGTGCATTTTGTCAATTCCTGCGGGAACTGAAATCAAGGTTCGGACTCCCGGTACAAGGCGACAAAAGAACACAGCGATACCACCGTGTTTGTCGAACCACTGCTTAGATTTGTCAATATCCTTGCCAGATAGGGTCAGCCACTTACCGTACTTATCAGCTAAATTCTTCAAGCGGTCTTCGCCCAATTGCTTGCCTACATAGTACCAAGGCAGTGCGCCCAGAACGGAACCTACCATCCCCGCCACAATTACATAAACTAGGCTCAACTTGCCCTGCGTTACCGTGAACCCTGCCAGTGGCATGATAATTTCCGAAGGCACGGGGGGAAATATGTTTTCTAAGAACATCAGTAGAGCTATTCCTAGATAGCCTAAAGAGTTAATGGTACTTGTAATCCAGTCGAGCATTGAGCGATTCCTTTAATTAGGGAATTGAAAAAGAGCAAAGATGAAAAACTAGCCTCTCGCCTCTAGCCCTTCTTCTAATTGCTGGCATAAGCAATAGTGGTGAGCAGTGCATTCTCAGATTGACGGGAATCGAGACGGGTGTGCTGCACAACAATTGGCACGTCCGACTCAAACACGCTGGCATAATCTGTATCGCGAGGAATCAGTTCGGGATCGGTGAGGTCGTTGAAACGCAGATGAAGAGTACGCCGTGCTGGAACAGTCACTCGGTACGGTCCAACAGGTTCTTTGTCGCTAAAGTAGATCGTGATTTCAACGTGGGCATCCTGGTCTGAAGTGTTGAGCAGACAGGCAGTTTCATGACTCGTGAACTGGGGTTCTGGGCCGTTACCCCAACTGGGAATGTAACCTTCTGCGATCGCCCAGCGCGTGTGTCCAATCGGCTTGTTCATAGGGTATCTCCTTTAGGTTCAAATTAATGGCAAACTATGTAGCTTTTATGCAATTCAGTTTCTCAGCGAGTAGGGAATTGACGTAGGAAATTTTTTGGGCTTCTAAACATCTCGCTGTTTGCCAAGCCTGAAGCTTACAAAATTCTATTAGCAGTTATGGCAAACGATGTAGTGTAGTTTTGAGGCAACTGCATGTGTGGGTTAGGTGAAGAGAGCTTCCCTATTCGCCAACGCTTAGCTGGTGCAATGCGATCTGGAAGCACATACTCTCTACGGCTAACTTCAGCGATCGCATCAGTTCTGAATCCTCGCTGTATTCGGCTGGAGCCAAGTTGGCAACGCGCTGCCCTCTGCTCATCTCCAACTCACGCCCCCACTCTTCGGCTGTACTCCCTTTGTAAACGCCGAGCGCTACCCCCTTCTCCTCATTCAGTAGAGAAAAGCAAGGAATATCCGACGCCCCATCGCCGACGTAAATGACCTGAGTGAGCGGGACGTGCAGTTCCTCCGGGGGAACATCCCGGTAGACAAACATCTGTCCGTCTTGGTTTTGATTGTTGATTCCCTTAGCAACTTGGAAGAGATAGCGCGTTTTCTCGGTATGACTGACAACCTGTTTCACGAACTCAATTTCGCCGGATTCACTGTAGTGGAATTCACAGCCCCACATGGATGTAAATTTGTCAGCAATGCAGGTATGGCGAGCAATCTCCACCATGCCAGAGGTAATCAGGTAGAACTCGACTTCAATGTCTGGAAGGATTTTTTTAGCACACTGGCGCAAGCGATCGAACATTTCGGGCACACCATCAAACGGCGCTAACTCCTGACCGAATTTGGCAATGTAGTCTTTCGTAATCTTGTCGGAGCGATCGCGTCGCTTCGATTCCTGAATCAGGCTGTAAAATCGCGCAAGAATCGGTTCCCAGCCGTTGTCGATTAATGGTTGAATCCGTTCGGAGCGAAATGCCTGGGAATCAATGCCGCAGCTTTCAAGCAGGCTATCAACCGTATCCGGGACGAGGGTGTCATCGAAGTCGAATACCAAGGCAATGCGGTTAGAGTATGGTTTTGTCGCTTTGGTCATAAAAACCTCCTTAAAAATTAGCCGACAACTGCAACTTTATAGTTTGTCCTTTTGACTTTTGAATTGCTTACGCCCTGCCTGCTGCAAGCTGTGCGTAGATTGCTAAATTTGTTTGTTGTTCGCGATCATCGTGGTTGCGATCGCTTGATGTAGCTTTTTCAGTTTGCTTTGCCATTGGTCATCAATTCTCGATCGTGGGTTTGCAGAATTTTTAAAAGCTGAATATCTACTTCCACCAGGCAGGCATGACCGCTATGGGGTAGAGTCACGACTTGAGCATTGGGTAGAATTTTCGCTAGACGCTTTGCCTCTGCAACAGAAGGCAAAAGTCGATCGCCTTTACTTGCAATTAGCAAGACGGGTTGAGTAAGTTGATGGAGTTGCGTCTGGTCAATATCAAACTCTCTCATAAGAGATAGACGCTGGTTAGCCGTTTTCTTGGGTGCAGCTCGAACGGATTTCAACAGTGCTTGACGGGTAGCAGGATCTAATCGATTTAAAGGAGCTAAAAGTGGTAAGGCAGTGACTGAAAAGATTTCATAAAACAGTCGAGGCACCCAGAGGAAAAGGACTGCTCCCAAAACCAGCCAAGGCACCCGATGAAATGAAGAAGCTGGGTTGATTAAAACAATTCGATTAAACAGTTGGGGAGTTCTTAGTGCAACCTTAAGAGCGATGCAAGCCCCAAAGGATTCACCACATAAGTACACTGAGGAACGAGGTGATTTTTCTAGTTCAGCTTTAGTTAAAGCTACTACTTGAGATGACAGGACATCCCAATTGGTCAAATCATTAGGTGGAATCACGAAGCAGCGCACATCAAAAGCCGTTTCTAAACCTGCTGTTTGGATACGCATCAGCTCCTTCCCAGTCTCGTCCATTCCTGGCAGAAACACAAACAACGGATAGCTTGGATTGGATGATAGGGGAGTGAGAAAGTAAGAATGGCTGTTAGCTTCAGACATCTTTTTGTTTTAAGAGTTCTGATTAAAAATCGTTCCGTTAGCCGCCAGAACCCATAACCCCCACTAGACATCTCCGAAATAGAATCAAGTTCAGAATGAATCGCGTATAATTAAGATTTGGCTAGACATTTTCCCAATATTATGAGCAATTTATTAGCATATATCGAGCAAAATCCACAAGAAAGCAAACGATTAATTGGT
>DATNQP010000548.1:0-5326 GCA_036703965.1 Leptolyngbyaceae cyanobacterium | reverse complement strand
AAGAAGCAAGAAGCAAAACTGACCCCTGTGATAAGTAGAAATTCTTAGGCTGCCTGCGGGGCGGATAACCATCCAACGATATACTAGGCAGGGAAGCTGTAAAAAAATCTTCACAAAAGAACTGACAGATTTATTCGATACCAACTGCATCGAATTACCTCAGTAATTACTCCTACCGGCAAACATGAATCCAGGAATTGACCTTCAAGGAACTTTTATTCAATCGCTCCGGGATTTGGGCATCCCAGCGGGTGCTGCCAAAGCCATTTGGATGCCCTTACCGATGTTCCTCATGATTATCGGTGCCACCGTAGGCGTCCTGGTGCTCGTATGGCTAGAGCGTAAGATTTCTGCTGCCGCCCAACAACGGATTGGTCCGGAATTCGCAGGACCACTGGGTGTTCTCCAGCCTGTGGCAGATGGTCTAAAACTAGTCTTCAAAGAAGACATTGTCCCAGTTAAGGCTGATCGATGGCTCTTCACACTAGGACCGATCCTTGTCGTTATCCCAGTCTTTTTGTCCTACCTGATTGTGCCCTTTGGACAGAACCTGGTGATCACAGACATAGGAACAGGGATATTTTTGTGGATTGCCTTGTCTAGCGTCGCCCCGATTGGCTTACTGATGTCAGGTTATGCATCCAACAATAAGTATTCATTACTAGGCGGATTGAGAGCCGCAGCGCAGTCTATCAGCTATGAAATTCCTCTGTCTCTAGCGATACTCGCAGTTGTTATGATGTCCAATAGCCTTAGCACCATCGACATCGTCGAACAGCAATCGGGCTACGGCATTCTCAGTTGGAATATCTGGCGTCAGCCGATTGGCTTCCTCATCTTTTGGATTGCGGCTTTGGCAGAATGTGAGCGACTACCCTTTGACCTTCCCGAAGCGGAAGAAGAACTCGTTGCCGGATATCAGACCGAATATGCAGGAATGAAATTTGGTTTGTTTTATATCGGTTCCTACGTCAACCTCGTTCTCTCTGCCCTGCTGTTTGCTGTTCTCTACCTGGGTGGCTGGGGATTCCCCATTCCCCTTGACCAATTAGCAAGCTGGTTAGGCGTCAGTGAAACAAGTTCCTGGTTGCAGGTAATCGAGGCGGCATTGGGTATTACCATGACGCTACTCAAAGCTTACTTCCTGATTTTCATCGCGATTCTGCTGCGCTGGACACTTCCCCGTGTTCGCATTGATCAGTTGCTCAATCTAGGATGGAAGTTCCTACTCCCAATCGGTCTGGTCAATCTACTACTAACCGCCGGCCTAAAGCTAGCATTTCCTTTTGCCTTTGGGGGCTAAATCGATTTTAGATTTTAGATTCTAGACCTTGGATTAGTTCTGACATCCAAAATCGGAAATCCAAAATCCAAAATCCAAAATTGAACAGAGAGAGAGACACGTACACAATGCTGAAATTCCTTAAGCAAGTTGGCGACTACGCCAAAGAAACTGTTCAAGCCGCCCGCTACATTGGTCAAGGTCTATCTGTTACCTTCGATCACATGCAGCGGCGTCCCGTGACGGTACAGTACCCTTACGAAAAACTTATCCCTTCAGAGCGGTTTCGGGGTCGGATTCACTTTGAGTTCGATAAGTGCATTTCCTGCGAAGTCTGTGTTCGGGTTTGCCCGATTAACCTGCCAGTAGTGGACTACGAGTTTGACAAAGCAAGCAAGAAGAAAAAACTCAAGCACTACAGCATCGACTTCGGAGTCTGTATCTTCTGCGCCAACTGTATAGAATACTGCCCAACTAACTGTCTATCGGCGACTGAAGAGTACGAATTGTCTACTTACGACCGTCACGAACTGAACTATGACAACGTGGCGCTAGGTCGTCTCCCCTACAAAGTTACCCAAGACCCAATGGTAACTCCCTTGCGTGAACTGGCTTACCTGCCGAAGGGTGTCCTCGACCCACATGATTTACCACCAGGTTCTCGACGCCCAGGTCTGCGTCCAGAGGAAATTGTAGAGCAGATGGAACCTAAGAATTAGTTATTGGTTGTTGGTTGTTGGTTATTGGTTGGTAGCAAAAAAGTTCTCTGACAACTCGTAACTAACAACTAGCAACTCCTACAAAGTGTCATAAGGAGATTTAAGTAACCGTGAATCTAGCAGAAGGGGTTCAGATTGTTTCATTTGGCATACTGTCTGTAATGATGATTGGGTCGGCTTTAGGTGTCGTCCTGCTTACCAACATCGTCTACTCAGCTTTTTTGCTAGGTGGTGTCTTCATCAGCATTGCCGGTTTATACATTTTGCTCAATGCCGACTTTGTGGCAGCGGCGCAAGTATTGATTTATGTTGGGGCGGTTAACGTTCTTATTTTGTTTGCCATCATGCTGGTAAACAAGCGAGAAGATTTTGCACCGATTGCCAATCGCTGGATTCGTCAAGGAGCAACAGCCCTAGTCTGTCTTGGTTTGTTCGCGCTCCTCAGTACAATGGTGCTGGCAACACGTTGGTCTGTTTACACAGGTCCTGCTGTCATCGGTGACAGTTCTGTCGTGCAGATTGGTCAGCATTTCTTCACTGACTTTTTGCTACCTTTTGAACTCGCTTCTGTTCTGTTGTTAATAGCGATGGTGGGTGCCATTATCCTGGCACGTCGGGATTACATTCCAGACGAGTTGATGCCTCAGGATACCCAAGCGATCGCAGCTTCAACTTTACCAGAACGTCCCCGCGAACTGGCGTCAGCAGGTAATGTGACACCAAAGGCACGTTAAAGCACTTTAACAAAATTCCATTGATACTTTAGAAGATTCATGCAACTCCAACTCCAATACTTCTTACTTTTAGCCGCTGCACTATTCTGCCTTGGCATTTATGGCTTAATTACCAGTCGCAATGCTGTTCGAGTGTTGATGTCAATTGAGCTACTGCTGAATGCAGTGAACCTGAATTTAATGGGGTTCTCTAACTTTATCGACCCACAAGAGATTAAAGGTCAGGTTTTTACTGTGTTTGTCATTACTGTGGCAGCAGCAGAAGCAGCAGTGGGTTTGGCTATCGTTCTTTCGATTTATCGCAACCGAGATACGGTAGATATGGAGCAGTTTAATCTCCTCAAGTGGTAAATTAAATAGAATTTGTCGTGAAAGGGGATTGGGGACTAGGGACTGGGGATTGGATAAGGATTCCCAATACCTAATCCTTAATCCCCAACCACTAAAAGCAACCCTGTTTATTTCCACCGACCTGCTTATCTAATGCGATCGCTTCTGATCACACTCCCCCTGGATGAGACTTCCCCTCCCTCAACGAAGTAGGGCAGGAGAGTTCATGCGATCATTTCTATCGCTCCATTGTCCAAATCATAGCGACCGCCAACGACCTTCAGCTTGCCCTGTTGTACCAATTCAGCCAAGATGGGATGGTTTGATTTTATTTGCCTAACAACCATTTTGATGTTGGCTCTGACCGCGTTATCCAGCTTGTCACCCCCTTGACCTTGTACCTCGGCTAAGGCGGGTTTAATTGCGTCAACTCACATCTTGCACCAAACCCTCAGAATGGAATTCTGGGGCTATTGCATTCCAAGTCCGCCTGCGCGGACTAACCGAGAATCAAGGGTTTTGTAACCTGCGTGGTGCGCTACGGGCAGCGCCAGCGCGATAGGCAGGTTTTGTTTGTGTGCTCGCTGTCGCTGAGCGGTTTCAACCGCCAGGTGCAAGATATGAGTTATAGCAATTCTTTATGTGACTACACTAAATGCAAACCTGCGTAGGGGCGACGCCTGCGTGGGAGCATCCCGTTTTGGCAAATCACCCTCAGACTTCAGGGGTGCATCCCCATGCCAGCAAAAATACTAGGGCGTTTGACACTCTCCGGGCTAAAGCCACGGAGATTCTTCGCTCAACGACTCAACTTGCCCTGATAGGATTGCTCCAACCCGAGTAGAGGTCGAATCTCCCGAAGCGTTCGGATTATTCATCCAAGTTCCCACATGCCCTGTGGTACTCAAGGCTAAGCTCAGAATATTGATGGCAGCATTCCAGTCTCGGTCTAATACAAACCCACACTTACAAACATGAGTTCTGGTAGACAGAGCCTTCTTAACATGAGTGCCACAGTTAGAACATTGTTGAGATGTATAGGCAGGGTTAACCGCAACAGTTATCCTGCCAAACTTAATCCCAAAATACTCCAGCCACTTTCTGAACTGATACCAACCAGCATCATTAATAGATTTGGCGAGACAGTGATTTTTAACCAAGTTCTTAATCCTCAAATCTTCATAAGCGACCAAATCGTTAGATTGGATTACGCAACGCGCCACTCTCTTGGCGTGTTCTTCACGCTGCCAATCGCGAAGCGTGCGCGTTAGCGCCCCACTTATCTTGAGGTGTACTCGCCCTAACTTATTAATGGCGCGCTTCCGGTTGGCAGAGCCAATATTTTTACGAGAAACACGCCGCTGACAGAATTTCAGCCGCTTCTCGCCCTGGAGATAAAACTTAGGATTTGGTTCAGTATGACCATTGCTATCGGTGTAGAACACATGAAGTCCTACGTCTAATCCGAGAGTATGGAAGGTGGGTTGCAGAACTATTTTGTTCTGGGCGTCTACCAAAAACTGAACGTAGTAGCCATCAGCCCGACGCACTAACCTAACCCGTTTTATCTGCTCTAATTGGTAGAAGTTTAAATCCCACGTCCCTTTGAGTTTGAACTTACCAATTCCTTTTTTGTCGATAAACTCAATTTGTTTGCGATTAGGAGAAAGCTTCCAGCCTGAAGTTTTGTACTCAACACAGCGACAATTCTTCTTGAACCTTGGGTAGCCTTTCTTCCCTGAAACCGCCTTTTTGCAGTTGCTATAGAACCTGGCAATTGCACTATAAGCTCTTTCAACTGCAACCTGGCAAGCGTGAGAGTTTAAGGCTTTTACAAAAGGAAACTCAGCCCTCAGCTTAGTGTTGTAACGATACAACTCTTTCTGTCCTACACCTCGGTTGTCCATCCAATAACGGAGGCATTTGTTGCGAACAAATTGAGCGGTTCTAATCGCTTCATCTACAGCGGCGTATTGAGTTGTTTTTCCCGTAGCCTTGAACTCTAAAACAATCATTTGACGTGGGAAGAACTACGTAAAAATCATACCATAAATAAAGCCGTCCTGGAAGGTTACTGAGCTTGTCGAAGTAAGGACGGGGCTTGTATCCCAATTTTTTTGGTCATCAATTAAATCTAGAATACTGTCAGAACAACCCTTTCACGGCTATAAAGCCCAAATGAGTCTGAGAGCCAGAATTCACCACTGGTACGGGATGTGCAACTAATTGATGACACGCCCTAGGACAAGAGTTCAACAAGC
>DATNQP010000547.1:0-6230 GCA_036703965.1 Leptolyngbyaceae cyanobacterium | reverse complement strand
CCGAATGCAGAAATTGCCAATCCCCAGTCAAGTTGGAATGATATCTGGATACAATTAATTGAGCAAAAACAGCTAATTGAGCGAGAACAGCCAACTCATAAACAAAATAACCAACACCAAAAACAACGCATTCAAGAAATTGAGCTGGATTAGTTGTTAACAGCAGTAGCACGCTCATTCAATTTAACCAGACAACTGAACTGCAACTACTGCATTGAAACGGCTACCGCCCTTGTTTCGAGACATTAACAAAAATAGCTGACTCAAGCGAGTTCCGAGGTGGGAATTTTTTAGGCAGCTTTAACAGCTTTAACAACTTTTTCGATAAGTTCGCTCGCAGTCCGTTTCGTCTGCTTACATGATTCTTACTTTTATTAAATAAAAACAGTAATTGGATAAGTATGGTTGGAGGCGATTAATTTCTGTGGGGCTGACTGAGTTAATGCTGAAAAATTGATATCAAGTTAATTGGGACTCTTAATAACAAACTGTGGAGGAGAAGAAAACCCGATTAATCAAATCAGGAGGGGGTCGCCGGACAAAACTATCTGTATGCTGTCATAATAACACAAATTTGAGTCTTGCCAACATCTAAATGATGCTATATGATGTCTGACAATCAGTGCGCGACTGAAGACAGTATCATGTCGGGTATGAGTAAGCGCATTCAGGTTACAGTTCCCGACAAACTTGCAGAAGAATTGCAGAGATGGGCAGATTATGACGGACGCCCGCTGTCTAATCTTGCTGCTTACCTTTTGGAGCGCGCTGTTAATGAAGCCAAAAAAGAGATCGCTGAATGGACAAAAGAAGCTCACCCACCCAGAGCAAGGGGGAATAAATGAACACAGCAGACATTAACCCCTGGCACTGCCGTCACCGCCACCGACCACTCAAGCGCTTACAACCAACCATCCTGCGATTTACTTCGTGATGGGAATCCGCTTTGTAATGCAGCGATCGCGTGTCTTGCAATCAGCAAGCCCATCAACCTGACAAGCACGATGAACAGACCCTAGCAGGTGGAGACAGCGAAGATTCTATGTCTGGCAAGAAAATCTGCAATAATCAAGACGTAGAAGCCAATGTAGGATCTGACAACCACAGCAGTCCCAACACGGAGCTAAAGCCTAAGCAGCGGTCACATAAGTCATCTACAGAACCCCGGCTCTGCCAAAGAAAATTCTACGAAGAATGCCCCAGTAGTGCAATCACAGATACGATCTATACGGCTGGAGTCACTGGTATGGATTTCTGGGAAATAAGCGAAACCAGTTTGAATGGCGGCAAAGATTTTTCCAAAGGTCGAGTTGAACTGCAAATCCGAGATCGCTTTGACCTAACAGACTTTGCTGAAATTGCCTATCAAGCCAAGGAAGTCATTGCCCAGAAATTCGGAGAAGAAATCCTCAAACTGCACTACGCACTGGCAATAATTGCCTTCCGCAAACCCGAAGCTTGGAGAGAAGAAATTACAGTATCAGCCTCTAAACTTCTAGATGACTTTGGTGAAGCTCAGAAAAGAAATCACTACATCCGCAAAGCCAACAGAAGTCAAGACAGCAAGCCTACCCAATACCTTTCCAAAACAGAAAAACTTCAGCAGATCAGCCATCAAGCGCAACTGCTCAGACGGATAGAAGTTTGTGTAAGAGAATGGCGATACAAGGAAAAAAACATCTTGTCAGTAAGAATGTCGCATCTGTGGGACATCTTTGAGATTCACGAGATTGTCCAGCCATCTTTGGACGGTAAAGACACCTTTATTGACGTTGAAATCACCTTCCGCCCTGGCTTATGGTTTAACAAGTTTGCTAATCACGCTTATTTGCGGGAATTTGGTTACATCACCAGCGAAGCATTAAAACTAGACCCCTACCGGGAAAAACTGGCGCTTAGGCTAGCTTACTTTACCCTGTTTGCCCTGCAACAGCACAAAAGTGGTCGGTATCAAATAGAGACACTACTGACGCGCATCGGGTATGGCAAGGAGATAGTGGCAGCCAAGACAGACCGAGTTGCAGCCTTACACCTCAAACGCAGCTTCGATCGAGGACTGAAAACACTGGGGAACTTTGAGTCCCCATACCGTTTTGACTACGATCCTGATGTTCCAGACTGGGTGCATCCAGATCGCAAAGTCAAAAAGCCCAATCACTGGTTTGAAACCTGGCTGCAACTTAACGGGACTTTACGCCAGCCAGAAGCGCTGCCTAAACGCCTGAAACCAGAACCAGAACAACCGCAACAGGCAAAAAAAACTCGTTGCAAGCGGAAGTCAGCTCAACCAACACCCAATTTGGCCGAACCTATAGCTTTTGGTCAACAGGTAAGGGAAGCTCGGAAAGCTATGGGAGAAAGCTTAAGAGTGATGGCAAAGAGGGTAGAGATTTCACCATCCCAACTATCCCAGATAGAAAACGGGTGCTATCCGCGTACCCTCAAACCTAGCTTGAAGACCAAGATATTGGAGCATCTGGGCTTAACTGACGAGTAACTAGCCACTCACAAAAATCTCGCATCTCACAAAACCTCCTCGAAATACAGGGGGTTTTGTTTTCATGCCCTACCTCAGACCAACCCCAGACTGTTCACGAACTTGTAAACAGCAAAAATTTTGCCAAAATTGGCTTCAAATCAATATCTGATCAGGCTTACAGCGCGTAAACATTTCGTGTTCATTCGGGATCGTTTCGTGTTCATTCGGGATCGTTTAAATTTTAAAAGCCTTACCCCGTATGGCTTTCATCCTCGAAAATTGTCCTGATTAGTTTGAGTAGTTTGAGAGAGCATCACGAACCACAGCAGCCGAGTCTGACAGGCTAAGGATTGGTCTAAATCCTGCAAAACGCAAAACGTGACACGAGAAAATTGTCAGAGGCGCTGGAACGCTCGCCGTCAAACCAAGCGCACGGGAAGTGTCCATAGCTTCACTGAAATCAAAGAAGCACCCCTGTGCAGACGAAAAGCCCACTCAACTCCACCTAGCCGACAAAGGCTCACACCCCTACCTTCCACCAACACCGGGGGTGTCCAATGACATCACCCATCTCCCCCCTGTCCGAATGGCTGGCTTCGGCCATAGACCCCGACCTCATCGCCCTCAACGTCCAAATCCTCTCAGGGGACACCCCCTACCCGTACCTCCTGTACGAAATCAACGCCGCCTCCGGCAGAGTCCACCCCGACGCACAATGGCGGTGGGCCAGAAAACACTACAGCCACATCGAGCACGGTGGTTGGTGGTGTTCGGGCCTTGACCCCCTCAACAACTGGCAGCCCATGTATTGGGGCTGCTTCAAACCCTATCAGCCCCGCAACAGCTTCGACCCAAACGGTAAAACCAAGCCCGTTAAATACGAACACCCCCCCAAAACCCCCACCAGAGCCTTCTTCCTGCAAGTCCCAGACCACATCTGGGCAAAAGTTGCAGAACGCCACGGCGTCCCCATCAACCCAGAAAACCCAGAGGACTTAGAGATGGGGAGTACAGGAACGGGGGAGACGGATCTCCCCTTTGCCCCTGTGCTCCTCCGCAACCCCACGAACCCCCCTCAATTCTGGGAATGGGTTTGGCTCAACAACATCCCCGTCATCATCGTCGAAGGCGTAAAAAAAGCCGCCTGCCTGCTCACAATGGGCTACGCGGCCATTGCCCTCCCCGGCGTTACAATGGGTGTCAGAACCAAAAACGCGCTAGGGGAAAAGTGCAACCCCTATCTCATCCCCGAACTCCAACACTTCGCCACCCCAGGGCGGGAAATCTACATCGGCTTCGATCGCGACAGCAAGCACTCTACCGTCCTCAACGTCAACCGCGAGATTGACAAACTCGGTCGCCTGTTCACCGCCGCCAAATGCTCCGTCAGCGTCATCACCCTGCCGGGACCAGAGAAAGGCATCGACGATTTCGTGGTAACCAGAGGCGAGGATGCGCTCATTGCCCTCAAAAACGCAGCACGAGGCTTCCAATTTTGGCAGGATAGGGAATCATGGCTTTTAACCTATCCCGCGTCTTTAACGCTAAATTCTCGCTATCTGGGAGAACTCCCCTATCCAGAGGCCGGCTTAGCCTGCATCAAATCCCCCAAAGGCACCGGCAAAACCCGCTCCCTCGCCCACCTGGTTTCCCACGCCCTCAACACGGGCGAACGCCGCGTGCTAGTCATCACCCACAGGATTCAGCTCGGCCGCGCCATCTGCGCCGGGTTGGGAATCAACTACATCGACGAAACCAAGAACTCGCCGGAAGGCAAATTATTCGGGTACGGCTTGTGTGTAGACAGCCTCCACCCCCACTCAATGGCCCGTTTCAACCCCGAAAACTGGTCTGGGGCGATCGTCCTCATTGATGAGTGCGAACAAGTCATCTGGCACGCCTTGAACTCCAGCACCTGCCGCGAAAACCGCGTCGCCATCTTGCAAACCCTGCAAGAACTCATTCGCACCGTCTTAACCACCGGCGGCTTAATCGTTGCCCAGGATGCTGATTTATCTGATTGCGCGATCGACTACTTGAAGGCGCTTGCTGGCATCCCTCTCGAACCTTGGATTGCCGTCAACGAATGGAAACCTAAAAAAGAGCGGGACGCGATCTTCTACGCCACTCAAAGTCCCGCACCACTATTCGCTCAAATGGAGCAAATTCTGTCGCGAGAAGTCACCGGCTGCGACCTTGAAAGTCGCGCCCTCTGCTGCCCGCTCGATCGAAACAGGCCCCACATTATGGTTGTTGAAGACTCCCAAAAAGTCAAAGGAAAATGGTCATGTCGCAATCTAGAAACACAACTGCAAAAACGATTTCCCGACAAGCGCATTCTCAGGATTGATAGCGAGTCAGTAGCCGACCCCAACCACCCTGCTTGTGGCTGCGTTGAGAAACTTAATGCCACCATTCAAAACTACGACATCATCATCGCTAGCCCCACCATTGGCACAGGAGTTAGCATCGACATTCGCGGTTATTTTACAGCCGTATTCGGCATTTTCAAAGGAGCAATTGCCGTCAACGATGCCTTGCAAGGTCTCGCTCGCGTCAGGGATGAAAATGTTCCAATCTTTGTTTGGACAGCGCCCTTTGGCATTGGCAAAATTGGCAACGGCAGCGCTTCTTACCGAGCTCTCCTCGCTTCCCAGCAGAAGGTTATCAAAACCAACATCCGCTTGCTGCAAGGAGTTGACTTCGACATCGACGCGGCCCACGACCCGGTTCACCTGAGAACTTGGGCAAAAATGGCTGCTAGAATTAATGCCGGAATGTGGCATTACAGGGAGGCGATTAGGTACAGCCTAAAAGCTGAAGGGTTTCAGGTAAAACTGTGCCGAGAAAATCAGCTAGAACAACTCCTTTTAGAGGGATTAGCGCAGCAAATAGCAGCCAGCGCGGTCAAAAACTGGAAGCTCTTGCAGCAGCTTGTCCGGGAGGTTGATGCTCGGTTAAATGAATTAACTCTCCGAAATGTCGGAGCTGCTCTGGTTAAGGAAGAGGCTGAGTCAATTCAGCAAGAGAACCGCAGGGTAGAAGCGGATGCTGTTGCTGGTGCTCCTGATATTACTCTGTCTGAGTATCTGAAGTTGAAGGACAAGCGCTCCAAGACAAACGGCGAACTCAATCAAGAGCGCAAGTACCAACTGCAAGAGACTTATGGTGTGTCGGTGACGCCCGAGCTGAAATTGAAGGACGACGACGGCTGGCTGCCTCAAATTCGCCTGCATTACTATTTGATCCATGACCCAGAGTTTGTCAGGAAACGAGATAAAAATCACTTGGCAGGCCATCAAGAAAGGGGTCAAGGGAAGGTTTGCCCGCAAGATTTGCGCTTCCTGAAAGCTTCTGTGGAAGCTCTCAAAAAGTTGGGGCTGATGGAATTCTTTGACTCAGACAGGGAGTATCGAGGGACTGACCCGGAGGTGATAGCCTTTGCTCAAAGGGTCAAGCAGTATTCTGCGGACGTGAAAGATTTTCTGGGTATCAACGTCCACCCTAATGCCCACCCAATGGAGGTGGTTCAGTATGTTTTGAAGGGGAAGCTGGGCTTTACCCTGCGACTGGTTCGCCAAGAAAGGTCGGAGGAACGAGATGCTTTGGGCAGGCCCAAGCGCATTCGAGTTTACCAGTTCCAGTTCCCCAACGACGGCAGGTCGGCGATTTTTGCAGCTTGGCAGCAGCGGGATGAGAAGGCCATCTCTTTGGCAGAAGCCGCGGCTCCCTGCTTGGAAGGGATTCCAGG
>DATNQP010000546.1:0-1525 GCA_036703965.1 Leptolyngbyaceae cyanobacterium | reverse complement strand
TTGCTGCCGCTGCGGTGAATCCTTACTGGAGATGAACGCTAACTTGGCAGGCTCTCATCGCCAAGCAGCAGCCACCTCAGAAGCACCAGAATTATTACCAGGGACACGATTACGCGATCGCTACATCATTCGGCATCCCCTCGGTCAGGGAGGATTTAGCAGAACCTACCTGGCAGAAGATACGGGGCGCTTTAATGAACACGTCACTCTCAAACAACTCAATCCAACGAATCAGGGAACTTACGCACTCCAAAAAGCGGAGGAACTATTTCAACGAGAAGCGGCAATCTTACATAAACTTCAGCATCCCCAGATTCCCCGGTTCTGGGAATTCTTTCGGGATGGAAAACGGCTGTTTTTAGTCCAAGACTACATCGAAGGCAAAACCTATCAGTCTTTATTGGCAGACCGAATCGCTTTAGGACAAACCTTTAGTGAAGCCGAAATTATCCAGCTATTGCAGCAACTCCTCCCGGTCTTGAGCTATTTTCACAATTTAGGTGTTATTCACCGCGATATTTCTCCAGACAACATCATCTGCCGTACCTCAGACAGATTGCCGGTTTTAATTGACTTGGGCGGTGTAACCAAAATTACCCTTGAAGTAGAGAAGTTGTGCCAGAACGTCTCTACTACCGTTGGGAGTTCACAAAATTCTGCCGCATCTAGTAGTGTTACTTGCATAGGCAAAATTGGCTATGCTCCTGATGAACAGTTGCGGCTCGGAATTGCTGCTCCTCATAGTGATTTGTATGCCTTGGCAGTCACAGCGCTTGTATTAATGACGGGTAAACAGCCCCAAGAACTTATTGACTTGCAGACGCTGGAGTGGAACTGGCAAAAGCATGTGAGCTTAAGGCCTTGGCTGAGTAGCATCTTCAACCGGATGCTGGCGAGTCAGCCAGTAGAACGATTTCAATCAGCTGATCAACTCTTGCATCAGCTAAAAACCCATACTGAAATTGCCCCAACACAAGTTGTTAATCGTTTTAATCGTTTTGCGCCGGATGAGATTCCAGCGCGGCAACCAGCACCAATACTAGGGAACAATTCTGGTCAAGGGCATCTACTTGACGCTTCTTTCAAAGTGCCAGAGGAAATTCAAGGCTGGAACTGGGGTGCTTTTTTCCTCCCCGGTTTTTGGTGTATACCGAATCAGGTTTGGGTTGGACTCGTTTCTTGGAGTGACCTATCTTTGATTACCCTCCCACTCACCTTGGGGATGACTTGGCCGGTGATGGCAGTAATTTTGGGAGTCAAAGGCAACGAATGGGCTTGGAAAAGCCGCCGTTGGAAGAGTGTTAAGGATTTCAAACGCCATCAGAGAATTTGGGCGATCGCAGGGTTTCTGATCGCGATCGCACTGTTGATCTTAGTTTCGTTAATTGTTTTGATGCTTTTGGCGTTGGGCATGTCCTCAATGGGAATGGGGGGAACACATGATTAGGTGGCAGCGCAGCAGAAAAAATTTCTCTCTAAATTAGAAAAGTTGTCACATTTGATAAATAAGAGCTATACTAACAAG
>DATNQP010000545.1:0-10318 GCA_036703965.1 Leptolyngbyaceae cyanobacterium | reverse complement strand
GAAGAGGGTCAGAGGGTTGAAGTTTATTTACCTACACGGCTTTGCTTCGAGTCCTGAGTCGGCGAAGGCAGTGTATCTGCGCGATCGCTTTGCTACCCTTGATATATCCCTTGAAATTCCTGACCTCAACCAGGATGACTTTTCCCACTTGACAATCACGCGCCAGCTCACTCAAGTGGAGACAGCATTTTTGCAAGATAAAATGCCAGTCACTTTAATCGGCTCAAGTTTGGGTGGTCTAATGTCGGCTTGGTTAGGACAACGCCACTCACAAGTCCAGCGACTTGTCCTTCTAGCACCGGCATTTGAGTTTCTCTGGCACTGGTTGCCTAAACTGACAAAAGAACAGCTTACTCAGTGGCAGGAATTGGGATATCTGTCTGTTTATCACTACCGAGAGCAGCGATTACTTCCCCTACATTACAAGTTTGTGGAAGATGCTCGTCAGTATCAAGAAACGCTACTGTTGCGACCAGTACCGACTCTCATCCTACATGGGCAGCATGATGAGGTGATACCTTTACTTGCCAGCCGTAATTATGCCAGTGTGCGTCCTTGGGTGCAACTCATGCAACTTGACAGTGACCATGCTTTAAGTGATGTGATGCCCCAATTATGGGAAGCAACTCAAGTGTTCTGCCAACTGAAGGCTGAAGAATGAAGGATGTTTGGTCGGAAGCTCTTTCAGGAGATTATGTAATGAAACATCTAATTGCGAGTGGACTATCAGCTTTGCTTCTAGGGGTACTCAGTGCAGGGGTGGGCAGTGCCCAGACTACAACAGGTAACCCAGGGATGACTAGTACACCTAGAGGCATGGGCAACTGGCTCAATTACCCATATGGAACACGTATCTATTCCAATGGCACAATACGTACTTCTAATGGGGAGAGAATGACTCCTAGTGTGACCGTTCCGGGTGGGGATGGCTCTACCACCTTCTATTACCCGAACGGAACTCACATTAGAGTTAACGAAGGTACGATTAATCCGACTGGAACACCCCTGAGATCAGGCAGTCGAAATGGTGGGCTGAGCAATGACACGATGACTCGCCCAAATCGAACATTCTCCACACCCTGAAAAGCAAGAGGCTTTTTGTGTGCATGTAATCCTCACCAAGAGAATCTCGGCACTTTGCCTTAGCAAGGCTCATCCTCTTGTGGGTGAGTTCGTTACCTGATTCTTGTATTGCCAAACTGAACGGCGTCTTAAGCTGAATGGTACTGACTTAAGGCGAATTTAGTCGTTTTTTGGAAAAACCCAGATTGGGGGGAACCCCCCCAAACCCCCCACTGGGGGACGAGTGCCTCCCCCAGACCCCCTGCACAAGGATTGATTGGTTGGCTGAATTTTCTTAAGTCAGTGCCATTCGTCTTAAGCTAAGTCCAATCATCAAACCCAAGACAATAAGGCTTGTGAAGTAAGCCAAGACAATTAGCCGTCCTTGCAGGGGAGGCGCAACTCCCTCTACTTGAATTTGTTTTGCAACTTTTAAGGGTGAGAATTTTACTGTGGCTTCGGGTTGGGGAGAAACCTCTACCTCAATTTTGTGAGGTGCGCCATCAAAGAATTGTTGTTCCCATGTCAGTTTACCTTCAGCATCAGTCGCTCCTTTGTAGGCAAAGGCAACCCATTCATGCTCGACTTGAGTTGCTTTGATATTCAAAATCACGCCTGTTGCTGGCTGATTTGTTGTGGTATCAATGACTTGGACAGCTAGCTTAGCGGGTTGACCGACAGTCGCCTCGATATCCCCTGAGATACGCGCTTCGACACCCTGAGATGCTTGAACGGCTGGCTGTAACGTTTGGGATTGATGCTCATGAGTATGAGTATGAGACTCAGCCACTTCAGCGCTGATGTTAATGATTAGTAAGGATGCGATCGCGACAATTATCGCCCCACTTAGTAAAAGTCGTACTCGTTGGGGTGCAATTTCCCCTGGTTGGATTTGTTGCTTTCCTCCCAGCACCAAACCGCCTCCCAGTCCTACAATCAGCAAAATTACAGCAAGAATGCCAAAATTGCGATACTTAACCCAATTTTCAGGCACAGATAGGGTCAGAGTTTGCTGAATTGGTGTAAATGCATTTGCAACAATTGGGCTAACATCCACTAACAGTTGGTAATTACCCCGAATCGGTAGCATTTGCTGGATTTGCAACTCTCCCTTGGGAGCAACCGCTTCAATATTCAGTAATTCAGTTCCCTCCACAATTGGGAAATCGGTTGGAAACCAAAAATTTTTCGGCGGAGTGAGAATTTGCAAATGAATTTTTGCATTCTCCAGCGGTTTCCCGACTGCATCTACAGCTTGCAGGGTCAATTGTACCGGAGACTGTGGTTTCGTTGCCTCCGCTTCAAAGGGTAAAATTTGACTGAGCGGTGGCTCTGTAATCAAACGAACAGCCGGTTGTGGAGTCTGGGAAGACACTACCAACCCATATAAAACTGCACCCATCAGACAAATCGCGCTGACGAGAGCAGCCATCTTGAATTTTGACATTCTAATTTTTAACTCCTGCTAACTCCGCACTTGGAGGACTAATGACAGCCAATCGTCAAGGTGTGGTGACGCAGAGAATGCATCTGATCATGAGCAGCAGGATACGTAGAAAAGTAAATAGTCCAGAGAGTCAGAGCGCACAATGACGTGTAAAGTGTTGCTTGCACAGGCAACGACAGAGTGAAACGAACTGTCTGCTGCCGGAGAGTGCCAAGGGTATTGATGGAAGAATTTTTCATGTGTTACCTCGATAGTGTAGACCGCACATCAGAGCTATGACTCTATCGGTGGGCATTCTGGCTTTTAAGTCCACAGTCAGTGAACTGTTTACAGCTGCGGTACAGCGCCGGATTTTCACCGAACTTTCCCCATTACCTCTGGTGGCTGGTTCCCACCAGAACCGATTAGATTTCGGTACTCTAGCATACATTACTACCCTTGAGCTGTTGCGCTTACAAATTGCACTGTCGAGGAGAGGCGGTTAGGGCGTGTTTTCTCGCTCCTTAGATCCCCCCCAGCCCCCCTTAAAAAGCTCATCATTAGTCACATGTTTCTTTACAATTTTTGGGGAGACGGGGAGATGGGGAGATGGGGAGACGGGGGGAGTCATAAGTCGAGATTTTCTTCCCTTCACATATTGAATAAATCGTCAAGGGGAGTGAAAATCTTAATCCTTGCAAGCATTGTCAAACAAGGGCTTCAAGATTGTTACAAAAGATGTGACTAATGCATAGCTTAAAAAGGGGGGAGAATCTATTGAAAGGAGTTCAGAATGGAGGAGTTCAGGAGTTCAGGAGTTCAGAATGACGAGCTAAGGTACGGTAACGACGAGCTTACCGACGACACGCCCCTGTTTGCTCTCTTCATGGGCAGCGGCTAACTCTGATAAGGGATAAGTTTTAGCGATAACTGACCTGAGCTTGTTCGTCTCGATCAGGTTTTTAAGGAAAGCCAAATCCTTACCACTGGAATTGGCAAGCATGAATTTAGCTGTTTTACCAGGCACTAGAAACGTTAGCAAACCTTGCACTAAGGTATCGAGAGCAGGCAAAGTGGTAACGTAAATCCCATTGGGCTTCAAAATGTTTTGGCAGCGAGAAAACGATTCTTTAGCGACTGCATCGAGAATTATGTCGTACTGCTTTGTGTCTTGAGTAAAGTCTTTTTGGGTGTAATCAATAACGTAATCAGCTCCTAAGGTTTCTACCAATTCAACATTTTTTGTGCTGCATACTGCCGTCACTTCAGTTTCAAGAGCCTTAGCAATTTGAACGGCAAAGCTACCGACTCCCCCCGAAGCACCATTGATTAACACCTGTTGTCCCGGCTGAATCTCTCCAGAGTCTCGCAAGGCTTGTAAAGCGGTGAGCGCTGCCAGTGGCACAGCAGCCGCTTGTTCATAGGACATAGTATTGGGTAATAAACAAGCTGCTCGTTCTGATACGGCGGCATATTCAGCGTAGGCTCCTCCAGGTAAGGAATCGAGGAAGGCATAGATTGAGTCTCCTACTTGAAAGCTCGTTACCGAGTTACCGACTTCCTCAACAACTCCTGCAACGTCAAAGCCCAAAATTAATGGGAAGTTGTAGCCTGTTAGAAGTTGAATCATTCCGGAGCGGATTTTCCAATCGATAGGGTTAACGCTACTGGCATGAACTTTGACCAGCATCTGGTCACTTTTGATTTGAGGTTTTTCTACGT
Organism: Leptolyngbyaceae cyanobacterium; assembly: GCA_036703965.1. GTDB lineage: Bacteria > Cyanobacteriota > Cyanobacteriia > Cyanobacteriales > Coleofasciculaceae > DATNQP01. The sequence continues at coordinate 6,108 of DATNQP010000545.1, read as the reverse complement.
CTGCGTATTGCAAGAGTTCAGCTGAGCCATACTGATTGATAAAAACTGCTTTCATAAATTTGCTTCCTTAATAGCGGAATCAGGGCAATTAAATCATGGTAGGAATTGTCATCGTATCTCATAGTGAAAAGCTGGCAACCGGATTGCAAGAGCTAGTGCAGCAACTAAGTGGTGCGGTGCCGCAAGGGCTGAGCGCTGATATACCCGGCTTCGCGATCGCGGCTGGGATAGATGACCCGGAGAACCCGTTGGGTACCGATGCGATGCGAGTCTACCAAGCTATTGAGTCAGTCTACAGTGATGACGGCGTACTCGTTTTAATGGATTTGGGGAGTGCAGTCCTGAGTGCAGAAATGGCGTTGGAGTTTCTGCCAGAAGCGCAACGAGCGAAAGTGAGACTGTGTGAAGCACCCTTAGTAGAAGGCGCGATCGCAGCAGTTGTTCAGGCAGCAGCGGGGGCTGATATTGAGCAAGTTATCACCGAAGCACGAGGCGCACTGGCAGCTAAAGCTACTCAGTTATTTGGGGTTAGTAGTCAGGAATCCGCCGTCAATACTACAAGGGATACCTCTCCCCCAACCCCTCTCCTACGAGGAGAGGAGAGTACAAAGGAAATACATCTAAGTATTAAAAATCAAATGGGACTGCACGCCCGTCCTGCTGCCAAATTTGTTGCTACTGCTTCCCAGTTCCAATCTGACATTAGCCTGCAAAACCTCACGTTGGCGAGTGAGTCAGTTAATGCTAAGAGTATTAATCAGGTCATTACCAGTGGTGTGCGTCAAGGCCATGAAATTGCGATCGCTGCTACGGGTACTGATGCAACAGAAGCCTTAGCAGCCTTGCAGGAACTAGTCGAAGCTAACTTCGGTGAGAAGAGTGAAAGGTTTCCTGTCACGTCCCGCCTAGAAAAAACCCCTACGACAAGTGCCCAATTATCAGGCATCCCTGCCTCCCCAGGCATTGCTATCGGTACAGTGGTGATGTATCAACCCACTGTTGTTAGCGTCACCCAGCAGCAAGCCGACAATCCCCAAGCGGAATGGCAGCTGTTGCAGACAGCCTGTTCTAACGCTCGTGATCAGATTCAGACTCTCCGCCAAAAAGCCGCTATCCGTGGAGAAGAGGAAGCCGCCATTTTTGATGCTCATTTACTTTACTTGGAAGACCCAGGGGTAATCGATCGGGTACGCCAGCTCATTTTTGACCAGCACCTCAATACCGCCGCTGCTTGGAAAGCTGCGATTGATGAAACCGTTGCTGCTTACCAAGGCTTAGAAGACTCCTACTTACAAGCACGCGCCACCGATGTCTTTGATGTGGGACAGCAAGTTTTGCAACTGCTAACAGGTACCCAAATTGCCCCCTTTAATATCAAAGAAGCAGGGATTTTGGTAGCCAATGACCTGACTCCCTCCCAAACCGCTCAGTTAGACCCAAGCAATGTGTTAGGCATTTGTACTGTTAAAGGGGGGGCAACGTCTCACACCGGAATCTTAGCGCGATCGCTTGGCATTCCAGCGGTGATGGGAGTGGGTGCGGAGTTGTTGCATGTAGAGAATGGTACCCTCATTGCCCTAGATGGAGAAACGGGTCAGGTGTGGGTGAAACCTGATGACACACAGCTGAGGGAACTACAGCTAAAACGGGATAATCAACTGGCTAGTTTACAACGATTAAGAGCAGCAGCACAGCAACCCGCCATTACTAGCGATGGATATCCAATTAAAGTAATGGCTAATATTTGTGGGGTAAGCGATGCTCGAATTGCCCTAGATAATGGTGCCCAAGGAGTGGGATTGCTCCGAAGTGAGTTCCTGTATTTAGATCGCGGCAGTCTTCCTACTGAGGAAGAGCAGATAGAAGTGTATGAGGCGATCGCTTCAATTTTATCCCCCCATCCTTTGATTATCCGCGCCCTCGATATCGGTGGAGACAAACCTCTCCCCTACCTGAAGCAGCCACCAGAAGCCAATCCGTTCCTGGGATGGCGGGGGATTCGCTTTTTGCTAGATTACCCAGACTTACTTAAAAGCCAGATTCGAGCCATTCTGCGAACAACGCACAGGTATCCCATCAAGGTGATGTTTCCCATGATTGCTTCAGTAAGGGAAATCCGAGCCGCTAAAGCGATTCTGGCTACTGCACAAGCAGAACTGCATTCTCTTGGTATTCCCTTTGATGAAGCGATAGAAGTGGGCATCATGGTGGAAGTCCCAGCTGCGGTTGCTATGGCTGACCAACTTGCCGCAGAAGTAGACTTTTTTAGCATCGGCACGAATGACTTGAGCCAGTATGTAATGGCAAGCGATCGCACTAATCCCAAGGTAGCTAGCCTTGCTGATGCCTTTGAACCAGCGGTGCTGCGAATGATTCAGCAAACCGTCAAAGCAGCTCATCATGCTGGTATATGGGTAGGTGTTTGTGGGGAGTTGGCGTCATCCCCCTTAGCTACACCGATTTTGCTAGGGTTGGGAGTGGATGAATTGAGTATGAACCCACCCGCCATTCCTACTGTCAAGACAGCTATTACACGGTGGAGCAGAAAGGAAGCAGAAGCGATCGCTCATGCTGTTTTACAGCTAGATTCAGCTGAGGCAGTCAGGACTTATATCACACAGGAAGCTGGTATGTCATTTTCAGCCTTTATTTAATTGGGTCGAAACCCATGCTCCATCTGCTTTCTGACGGTTGCGATCGCTCTCGTGAGAAATCTGGGTCTGGATTTTCCTTCTTCAAGGGACTGATTGCTAAGTTCTAGGGCTTCCTGTCTAATAGCTAAAGTCCATTCATTTCCAGTTGCACACCACAAACCTAATAAGTTGAGGTCATATAACTCTTTGTACTCTTCACTTTCGTCGTGGCTCAATCTTTCGTGGGACATCAGCGGCTTCCTATTGTGAACTAACACCTAGAACCTGAAAACTGTCACTAGAAGAGCTTAATCTACTAGCTTTACTTGAATTTATAGAGAAATAATATGCATAATTTTTCAAAAATAATCCTATTTGCTAATAAATTTAAATATTCAGAAATAAATTTACTTATTAATGATTAATACACTGACTTAATTGTAAAAATACTGTTACATATTCTAGAATATTCCCTGATAAAGTGAGATGAATACAGTAGCTGAGTTTCCAGCGATTTTTTCTATGAAAGCAGATGCCAAGACTGAAGAGGAAGCCAAACGCACTGCTACTGTAGCAATGCATGAGACAGAACAAGGATTCAACTGGAAGCACTGCTGGTATCCTGTTGCTTTCCTTCAAGACTTACCGAAAAACCGCCCCTATAGCTTTTCTTTGTACGACGAACCTCTCGTCTTATTCAGAAACCAGGATGGGAAGCTGGTGTGTTTAATTGACCGTTGCCCTCACCGTGCTGCCAAACTCTCCGATGGACAGATAATTGACGGCAAAATCGAGTGTTTGTACCACGGTTGGCAATTTGGTAGTGAGGGTGAATGTCTGCATATTCCGCAATTATCAGCAGATGCTAAAATTCCAGCTAATGCCTGCGTGCAATCGTTCAAGGTTGTGGAACGCCAAGGCATAATCTGGGTCTGGCCTGGTGAAGCAGAAGTAGCTAATGAGGAACACATTCCGACACTAGCAGCATTGGACAAGCCGGGATTTGTATATACAGACTTCATGTTGGATCTCCCTTATGACCAAACATACTTTGTAGAGAACGTCATAGACCCAGCTCATGTCTCTATCAGCCATCATGGCACCAGGGGTGGTGGGAATCGAAAAAATGCCAAACCCCTCGACATGGAAGTTCTTGAGAGTTCAAACTCTCTCATTCGAGGGAGATGGCGACAAACAGAGAAACCCAATGACGTATGGAAGTATATTGATTGGGTTGCACCCAACTTAGTTCTGAACACCGCTGACTTTGAAGATCGAGGTTGGGCTTTTGGACTGGCTTTGTATTCAATCCCTCTCGGTAAGGGACGATGCCGCCTTCTAGCCAGAGGTTATCGTAACTTTTTGCTCTGGACAGCCAAACGGCGACCCCGCTGGCTCGATCACTTGAATACGAACAAAATCGTGGAGCAGGATTTGCCGCTAATTGTAGGACAACAGGCACAAATTGAGCGATTGGGACAAAGCCTAAAAGAACTATATTTACCGCTGAAGACATCAGACGTGTTTGTCATCGAGTACCGTAAGTGGCTGGATAAATTCGGGTCTTCTTTGCCGTTTTACGAGGGCTATTCCACCTCGCAGGCTACTGACAGCAATGGCGATTGTAATGCAATACTAAAAGACCGATTGTCGCGACACACACAAATCTGTAGTTCCTGTAATCGAGCCTATCAGGTAACCAACAGGTTGAAACAAACTTTTGTGTTTGTGGCGATCGCTCTTTTCGCTTTCGCCATAGTAACAGACGGTTCTGGGAGACAAATAGCGGCAGTGTCGGCTTCTGTATTGGCAGTAGCTTTGGCTGTTGTCGCTGAGAAAGTCAGAACCAAGTTTGAGCATTCCTATACTCGTCACTAATCTATTTAGGGAATTTTCCATGACAGTTTATACCAAGACACAAGATACTGCACAACCCACTGCTACCTTACCCATACCGGAAGCAGACCAAACATTTAACTGGAAAAACTGCTGGTATCCTGTCACCTTCCTTCAAGACTTACTAAAAGACCGCCCTTATAGCTTTTCTTTGTACGACGAACCCTTCATTTTGTTCAGGAACCAAGAGGGAAAGCTTGTCTGTTTAACTGATCGTTGCCCCCACCGTGCTGCCAAACTATCGGATGGACAGCTAATTGACGGCAAAATTGAGTGCTTGTACCACGGTTGGCAGTTTGGTACAGATGGTGAATGTCTGCACATTCCCCAGTTATCAGCAGATGCCAAAATTCCAGCTAATGCCTGTGTACAATCCTTTAAAGTTGTGGAACGCCAAGGCATGATTTGGATGTGGGCGGGTGAAGCTAACGCCGCTAATGAAGAGTGCATCCCAACTATCCCTAAGTTGAATCAGCCAGGATTTGTATGCTCAGACAAAATAACTGAACTGCCGTGCGACCTCAGCTATGTTATCGAACATATGTTAGACCCGGCGCATATTCACATCGCCCATCATGGCAATCAAGGTAATCGAAAAAAAGCCCAACCCTTAGAAATGGAAATCATTGAGAGTTCCATTGAGGGATTTCGCGGCAGGTTCCGCGACACAAAGCTACCCAATCAAACTTGGAGAAATCTCGATTTTATCGTTCCAGCGTTAGCACATTTACACTTTCCGATTCCAGAGCGAGGCTGGTTTTTTGGACAAGCGTTTTATTTCTTCCCTCTGGGTAAGGGGAGATGCCGGATTCTCACCCGAAGTTATCGCAACTTCGTGACTTGGCAGGTCAAACTGATGCCAAGATGGTGGATTCATTTAAAACAGAACAAAATATTGGAAGAGGATTTGTCACAGCTTTTAGGACAACAGGAACAAGTTGAACGGTTGGGACAAAACATTAAACAAGTGTATTCACCGCTTTCTACATGCGACACCTTTGCGATTGAGTATCGTAAGTGGCTGGATCGATTTGGAGCTTCTTTGCCATTTTATCGCGGCTATACTACCTCGAAAGCGAGCCAAAATGCAGATGAGTGCAAGCAGAATTCGGGGCCGATGGAGCGGTCTTTGCGGCATACCGAACTGTGTAGTTCTTGCAATCGAGCCTATCAGGTAACAAAGCAACTGAAACCAATCTTTGTAGGGGTGGCGATCGCTCTCGCTGCTTTAGCCATAGTTACAGACGGTTCTTGGATTCAGTTAGCGGCAGTATCGGCTTCTCTTGGGGCAGTAGCTTTGGCGGCTGTGCTTGGGAATTTCAAAACCAAGTTTGAGCGTTCCTAAGTTGAAAAACGACTAGAGATGAGAAAACGTCTAAGAGTTTTAGCGGCGATCGCTGCCTTTACCGGTCTTATTCTTAGCTTGGACATGGCAATCGGGGGTACGGCTGTCCAACCGCTAACTTATCTATACAAATTCCAGAGCTGGCTTAACTGTAAATCTGCTTCAATTCCAAGCTGTAATAACACGGCTCAAAACACATCAAAAGCGCCTATACCTGCTAGAAACGGCATGGTT
>DATNQP010000544.1:0-8486 GCA_036703965.1 Leptolyngbyaceae cyanobacterium | reverse complement strand
AAAAAAGAAAACTGGAAGACCTGGAAAAGTTAGTCTGGAAGACCAAGTTCTGATGACATTAGAGTACTGGCGAGAATATCGAACCTATTTCCATATAGATCAATCTTGGGGAGTAACAGAATCTACGGCTTGTCGAATTATTCGGAAAATTGAAAAACTTTTATGCTCGGCAAGAATTTTTACTTTGCCAGGGAAGAAATCTCTGTATCAATCAGAGCCTGTAATCAAGACCGTCGTCATTGATGTGACAGAAAGTCTTATCGAACGTCCTAAAAAAAACAGAAACAATTTTATAGCGGTAAGAAGAAAAATAGGGAGTTAGCTAGAAACCGAGTAATTGGCTCTCCATATTAACCGAAAACTGAAAATATTTAAGATTCTAGCTGACCGTTATAGAAATCGCCGAAAAAGATTTGGTTTAAGGTTTAATCTGATAGCTGGACTGTACAATTACGAACTTCGGCTTAGTCAAGGAAGGGATAAGGTAAATTTATGAATTCCAGCTAGCGATCGCCTAATTTCAGACCTCATCTTACCCCAGCGACGACTTTTGCAAGAGGTCTAATTAACCGGGAAGGGGTAACGCCAGCAAAATTACAGGAAGAAATCCTGCCTAAAGTGCCTTGGCGGGAGTTACTAGAAGCGTTGGAGTCACTTCAGGCGCGAGCGCTTATTGAAACTGGAAACGAGAACCTAACGCAGCAACCCGTGATTATAGAGTATGTCACGGAACGCTTCATCCAAACCATTGACCGAGAGGTTACAACTGGCAACCTTAATCTGTTTAGAACCCATGCCTTAATTGAAGCTCAGACTCAAGACTATGGGCGCAATGCCCAAATTCAACGGATTTTGTACTCCTTAATTGAGCGACTGTTAACACACTTTGCAACACAGGCTCAACTTGAGGAACACCTCTGCCAGATTTTAGCTTCATTGCGACATCAAACAGCGACGCAAACGGGCTATGCAGGGGGCAATCTACTGAATTTATTCTGTCACCTGAAAACCTTGCACGGACATCAACAGGCAGTAAGAGCGATCGCATTTAGTCCCGACACTCAGCAGTTGGCGAGTAGCAGTTTTGACCGCACGGTTAAAATGTGGGACGTACAGACTGGAGAATGCTGCGATCGCGCTCATATTCGAGAGTTAGCGTTGGCTGCTAGTCCCCGGACGTGAGTTAATCAAATTACTATCAGAGCGATCGCACTACCGTTTGTTTAGCTCAATGCACCACGTTATAGGATAGCTGAACAAGACCCGAACTATAGGTTTGACAGTTAGTTAGGCGCAAAGAATGAGGATTTGTTGGGTTAGCAAATAGTGGAATTCCTTCACCTAAGACAATCGGATGTATCGACAGGATAAGCTCATCCACTAGATTCTTGTTCATGAAGTCATAAATCAATTGGGAGCCTCCAACTAACCAAATATTCTTTCCATCTGCCTGACGCAAATTATCGATGAATTTCTTTGTGTCTTCCGTTACCAGTTCAACATTGTTTTCCGCTTGGAAGAGAGGATTCTTTGTAAAGACATAGCTTTTTACACCTTGGTAGGGATACTCACCGAAAGTAAGAACTTGATCATAAGTCTTCCTACCCATAAGAACAGTATCAACGCTAGCGAAGAACTCCGAATAGCCGTAATCTTCGTCTGTGAATAACCAGTCAATATCACCAGAAGGACGCGCAATGTAACCGTCTAAACTGGATGCAATAAACAGTACAACTTTACGCATGGCACTAATTCACTTAGTCTGAAAGATGTTTTGTACCATTGTTTTATCCATACTTGCAGCGGCTCGATCCAGTTCTGCAATCTCGTTGGAGTCTAGTTGCCAACCCAAAGCACCCATATTCTCCTTCGCCTGTTCCACTGTCTTCGCGCCAGGGATGGGAATGGTTCCTTTACAGATGCACCAGTTGATGGCAACCTGCGATAGGGTCTTGTTTCTTGATTGGGCGACCTCTCGTAAACATGCCAAAAGCGATCGCATTCCTGGCAATAGCTGCCTAAACAGTAAACCTCGGATGCCTTTCGGAAAAGGCCCTTTCTCGGAATATTTTCCGGTCAACAGACCCAAAACCAGAGGGCTATAGGCAATCAGTTTTATCCCAAGCTCATCACAAACGTCTTTGAGTCCGAGTTGGGTGACAGGATAGGTGGACAGCAGTGAGTACTGAACTTGCAGAGTAGCAAGGGGAACGCCGCGATCGGCAAACTTTTTCTGTACCCGTTTGAGCCGTAATGGTCCATAGTTCGATAAACCCACTCCCTTAACCAGCCCTTGTTCGTAAAGATCGGCAAGACCATCCAAGAGTCGTCCCTCCTGCCAGGGAGCATAGTTTGCTGTAGACCAGTGCATCTGCACCAAATCTACATTTCTTCCTAGGCGCTTGCCAGACGACTTGCAAGCGGACACCATTGACTGGCGTGTCAATCTCCACGGATAAGCAGCCAGCTTGGTTGCAATGCAAATATTTTCTTTGCCTGGACCCTGATATTCCCGGTCGAATTGTCCTAGGAGTTGCTCGCTGCGTCCATTTAATTTCCCTGTTCCGTAGGAATCACCAGTATCAAATAAGGTGACGCCGTTGCTCACACAAAGGTTAAAGACGGCTTGCAACTGGTCATCCATGCTTTCGTCATATCCCCAGAGCAGTCGGTTTCCCCATGCCCAAGTCCCGCAGCCCATCGTGGGCAGGGAGAGTTTTTGGCTAGTCTGCATCTTTAATCTCTGTAGATGTTCTTAATCCCTTTGCAGAAACTACTTTATTACTGTACTCCGCCAGAACGCTACGCGGCGTTCCTCAACCTATCCTACGAGAAGATAGTGATCGCCAGATGGTTGAACGACCAAACTCATTAGCGGCAGGTAAGCCGCCAACGTTATCTGTGATCGCGTCTATATTAAAAGCTAAAAGCTGTTAAGCAAGCTCATTTAATCTAAAAATTCAAAGGAGTACTTATGACCACTGAGATCAATCTGCAAGTGGACATACGTGACGGTATCGAACAATTTAAAGAGGAAGGAACGTTCCAATGGACAAAGCAGTGGTACCCAGTAGCCGTTGTAGAGTTCACAGACCCATCTCGGCCCCATGCCATGCAGTTACTGGGAAAGGATATGGTTTTGTGGCGGGATGGTTTTGGCAAATGGTGTTGCTTTGAAGATGTTTGTCCCCATAGACTGGTTCCTCTTTCTGAAGGTCGCGTTGAGTCTGATGGCACTCTTTTATGTGCCTACCACGCTTGGCGCTTTGATTCTGAGGGGAACTGCGTCAGCATCCCCCAGTCCAAAGACAAGCAGACTGAGGCTAAGCACTGCTCAAACCCTAAGTCCTGTGCTGTTGCCTACCCGACGCAGGAGCGCCAGGGTCTATTGTGGGTATGGCCAGAAGCAGGTTCCCAGGCTCAGATTGAAAGTCAATTGAGGACACCGCGAATTATTCCAGAGCTTGAAGATAACTCGGACAAGGTGGTGCAACTTTCTTGGAGTTTACGCGATCTTCCCTATGGATGGGACTTTTTCATGGAGAATGTGGCAGACCCAGCCCATGTGCCCGTCTCTCACCACGGGATTATCGGAAACCGATATAAGGATGCCAAGTACTATGACATGATTGGAATCCGGGAGATGTCAACCCAAGAAGGTTTCTCCTTTGAGATCGCACCTGTCGATCCACCTATCGCGCAAGCGGTTCACGACTTTCAACCGCCTTGCCTTATGAGAATTGTCTCAACTGCCAAGGATGGCGGGAAGCTGATCCTAGCTTTATATGCCAGTCCAATCCGTCCTGGATGGTGCCGTACTATCGGATGCCAGGTGTTAGTAAAAAATGAGGCGGGCGAACAGCCGAAAGGTTTTGCCTTCTTTGGGCTACCGATGCCGACCTGGTTAGGTCATGTGTTGGGTTCCCTGTTCCTGCACCAAGACATGGTGTTCCTCCATTACGAGGAGAAGATCGTAGCCAAGCGAAGCAAGGGCAAATGGCTGGATACAGTCTTTACACCCAATCCTCAAGACAAGATGGTAATCACGTTTCGCCAGTGGCTGGAGAAGAGAGCCGGAGGTGGTGTCCCTTGGGATTCAGGATGTAGTCCCGATCTCCCTCCAGCAGAGCGAGACAAGCAGAAGCTCTTTGATGTCTGGACAAGCCACACTCAACATTGCCAGGTTTGCCAGGATGCCCTGAAAAATATTAACCGCCTCAGTGTGTTGGCATATATGGTTGCTGCTGTGTGTTTGTGTCTGGGTGTGATGGTGGATGCTAGGGCTGTGGCGATGAAGAGTGCGATCGCGAATGCAGGGCAATCAGCCACATCCTTTTTAACCGTTGTCCCTCCTGCCGGATTCTGGTGGGCGCTTGCAGGGGCAATCCTATTTGCAATTGTGGGATATCTGCTCAAGAAGTTGAGTCGGCTTTTCTACGTCTATGAGTTTGAGCACGCTCACAATAACTGATATATCTAAGAAAAATAAGAATAGAAAAGTCTTTTTCTTAGGAGTTACGCACTGAGACCGTATTCTCTCATTGGAGAGCGGTAGCGTGACGCGAAGCTCTCTTCGACGTAAGGAGCGTTAGAATCTCTCTTAGGGATTTGGATGCTTTACTATCATTCAGCATGACACTTGGATGCGTAAGTCCTGTTTCTAAGGAATTGTCCCATACCTTGCATATGCCTAGGAAATTTTCCCAGCCCTATCAGCCACTCCTTCTGCGCATCCTGCACGGGCTGACCGGATTTTTCGTTGTTGCTGCAATCTTTACAGCTTTTTGGACTTACGACACCTATGACGGACGATGGGGGCGAATTCATTTGCCCCGGTTTGAGGAGATCGAAGGTATTCATGGCACATTTGGGCTGTTTGCCTTGCTCGTGTTTCCTCTATTTGCCTTGTATGCCTTTCATCGCGGACAAAAGCGGTTAATCCAGTCGGATTCTCTGATAAAGCTTACCCAAGTTGGCAAACCAATCTGGTGGTATACGCTGCATCGGTTTACTAATACATTGGCTATGCTTGCGCTGACCTTTGCTCTCTTCTCTGGCAAGATGATGGATGAGAAGTGGTTGCCTAGGGGGGAACTCAATCATCGCTGGTACTACGCCCATCTCATTGCGTGGGTGGTCATGGTAGCGTGTATCGCGCTTCACCTCTTAATGAGTTCTAAAGTAGGAGGCTACCCACTAGTGTTATCCATTCTAGATTGGCGATTTCACGCCAAGGATAGTCCTAAGCATTGGCGTGAGCATACCTTCAAGTGGTGGTACAACTTACGCCTCGCCTCGGTGACAGACTGGTTGCAATCGGTTTCTATTCTGAAAGTTCTGGAAGCCATTGTGTTGATTAGTATTGCTGCTGCCTGGATTATTCCGCTCTTCAAGTAGTCCAGTTCATCCGAATTATTCAATCCTATGAACCATTCCTGTTTCTTGAACTCCTCAAAGACTGAGTTCAAGAGACATAGGACTCGGTAAGTATTGATTCTGGAAATGCATGCGATCGCACGATGCTTAAGTTTCTCTAATACAACCCTTCAGTTTTACTTATTGAATGAGTCCGGCTAATTAACAAAATCTTTAGTAAATACAAATAGCTGTAGACTATTAATCGTTAATTCCATCAAAAAGGCAAGCGATTGCGTAGTTGGATCGCTAATTCATCATTTAATTTTATGAAATTGCGTTTCATCCTTAGAAGTTGCTGGCGATCGCTCAAGTTCAAGTATCTTCCCCTACTGTTTCTTGCTTCATTCATTACAGTATTGCTGGCTGGCAACCCTATCGGTGCGATCGCGCCTTGGGTGGTGCCAAAGGCAATCGCGCAGCAACCCTCTCAAGAAATTCGCGGGGTTTGGATGACCAACAATGATACTGAAATACTTGTAGATCATCCAAAACTGCAAGAGGCTGTTCGTCAGCTGGGGCTGCTGAACTTCAACACGATCTATCCTGTGGTGTGGAATTCTGGCTACGTGCTGCACGAGAGTGCCGTAGCACAACGGATAGGTATCCAACCCTTTGTCCGCAAAGGCTTACAGGGACAAGATATCTTCACTGACCTCGTTACCCAAGCTCATTACCGAGGCTTGCTAGTGATTCCTTGGTTTGAGTTCGGTTTTATGGCTCCCCCTACGTCGGAACTAGTATTAAATCATCCTGATTGGATTACGCAACGGCGGGATAGAAGTCAAACTTGGATCGGTGCTGCTGGGGAGGTTGTGTGGCTCAATCCCTTTCATCCAGAAGTGCAGCAGTTTATCACCGATCTCGTGCTAGAAGTGGTCACCCAATATCCTGTCGATGGCATTCAGTTTGACGATCACACTAGTCTGCCCAATGAATTTGGCTACGATAGCTACACGATCGCGTTATACAAACAGGAAACCAAGAAAGATGTGCCTCCCAATCCCCAAGATCCTGAATGGGTGCGCTGGCGGGCAGATAAAATCACAGCGTTCATGACACAACTCAACCATGCTGTAAAAAAGAGAAAGCCTAAGGCAATTTTCTCCATTTCCCCTAATCCCTATGTCACTGCTTATAATACTTACCTGCAAGACTGGCTTACTTGGGTGCGACAAGGCATCGTAGACGAGCTAATTGTGCAAGTTTATCGTCCAAATCTGCAAAGTTTTCGCGAACAGCTCGCCCGCCCGGAAATTCAAGAAGCGCAACAAAAGATTCCAACTGGAGTTGGTGTCCTAACAGGCTTGAGAAATAAGCCAGTTTCAATGCAACTAATTCAGGCTAAGGTGCAGGCAGCTCGCGATCGCGGCTTGGGTGTAGCTTTCTTCTATTATGAAAGCCTTTGGGACAACTCACCCGAACCCATTACGGAGCGGCAATCTAACTTTCAATCTCTCTTCCACTTCCCTGCTTTCCGCTCCGCGATTAAATAACATACATATTTCGTGTTATCTGTCAACTCCTTCTACTGGACTGGCGCTCTAGGCAGCAGCGAGCAAGCGCGATCGCACTGCTGACCCGAATTGCTTAGTGAGTCGAGACAAACCAGTCGATCAGTTTTCGGGCAATGCTCAGTTTAGGAGGAATCTGCGGTAAGTTGTGTTTGCTAAACCAGGCAGCATCTGCCAATTCTTCTGGTTCGATCGCGATATCACCACTGGCATAGGTGGCTGTAAATCCAATCATCAGTGAGTTCGGAAACGGCCAGGGTTGCGAACCAAAATAGCTAATGTCTTTGACCTCAATCCCAACTTCCTCGCGAACTTCCCGCACCACCGTTTCTTCCAACGATTCTCCCGGTTCCACAAATCCAGCTATCAAACCGTACATTCCTGCTGGAAACCGGGGGGCGCGAGCCAACAATAGCTCTTCACCGCGAGAGATGAGGACAATGACCGCAGGCGAGAGGCGAGGATAATTGACTAATCCACACTGGGGGCAACGCTTGGCACGCTCATGGGATAATTGGGTTGTGGGAGTCGCGCAGTGCCCGCAGTATTGGTGGGTGCGGTCCCACTCTACAATCTGAATGGCGCGACCACTCAGCACAAACAAGTCTTCGTCTAACGTTCCGTACAGTTCGCGCAGTCCACGCAAGGCCATGCCATCAGGTGTAATCACATCCTTGGGGAGTTCCGCCGAGTAACAAGGCTGATTGTCCAGGGTGCCGAGAAATTGGGTTCGCACAGGTACCAAGCCAATATCTGCGAGGCTGATTAGGTTTGGAATTTGACTGACTGTTCCTTCGAGGCGAACCAGCAACTTATTGCCGACAAAGGCGAACCACCAAGCCAATTCAGATTGTACTGCGGGTGGAGCAATGCCAGGGATGAAGGTTTGATGCATGTCAGTAGAATGGGTCATTGATTCGGCGTCCGTTGGACAACGGCTGTCACAATGCCGATGCCGAATGCTGCGAGTAACGCAAAGCCTAATAGTAACTGGCTGCCTTCAAAGATTCCAGCGCCAGCAGCTACCCAAAGCGGCTTGGCAATGAGAATGCTGACAACTAGCGCTGTCAAATAGCTTTGCCAACGGGTTTTGGTCAGTCCTACGGCATAAGCGGCGAAATCAAATAGTCCTGTCATCAAAAAGCCTGTCATCAGGAAAAAGTTGCCTTCCAAATGTCGTTGACCGAGGTGATCGACTTTCTCCATAAATTGCTGACCGACAAACCGTTCCACTAAGCCGCGTCCATAGCGACGAGCAATATAGAAATTGAACGTACAGGACGCTAAATCGGCTAGAGCGACCACAAACAATCCCTGAACAAACCCAAACAGACCCCCTGCCAAAATCGCGTAAGCGGTTCCCGGAAGTACTGGCACAATAATGCTGGTAAAGCGCAGTCCAAACAGGATCACAGGTGCCCAGATGCCAAAGCGATCGACCTGTTCTCGAACTTGCTCAATGCCAAATTTGTTGAGCAGCCCGATCGCTAAAGCGATGAGAACCCCAATCAGAACCCATCGAAGAATTTTCATCCAGTTGTACTTCATGCGGCTCAA
>DATNQP010000543.1:0-4323 GCA_036703965.1 Leptolyngbyaceae cyanobacterium | reverse complement strand
AATCGATGTGATGCACCGTTAATAGACCAGACATTGGCACCATCATTCGGTTCAATGCCTCCTGTAAAGCCGAGGAGATAACAGTCCCAATCGATAGTGTTGTTGAGCTTGTCTAAAAGCGTATTGAAAGCAAGCGGTGCGAAGTCAACTTGTATACCGATTTTGCTCAAGTCTTGCTTAATTTGCGCTCCCATTGCCTCCCTAATTTTATTGCCAGCATTTGTGATTAGAGTGAAGCGCACCCAATTACCATCCGCATCCAGTAGTTGACCTTGATTGTTATACTTGAATCCCGCTCCTAAAAGTAATTCTTTGGCTCGGTCTAGATTGTAATCATAAACTTTGAGACTCTCTTGAGGAGAAAGATAATAGGGACTTTGTACAGAAATCGGCGAATTTTGCGGTTCTCCTAATCCTCGAAAGATATTGTTATTCATTTTCTCGCGGTCGATGGCATGGGCAACTGCCTGTCGAAATGCCACTGTATTGAACCAGCGAGATTTGATGGGATTGACTAGGGGACGTCCATTCCTCCGACCTTTGTTGAGATTAAAAGTAATAAATGATGTGCCTGGTGCTGGTCCCCCCTTGTAAATCGTAAACTTACCCCGCTTCTCTTCTCGCTTGAGCAATGAAAAATAGTCGGGAGAGATACCGAGGGAATCTAATCCTCCAGAGCGAAACTGAAGTAATGATGTATCAGTAGATTCCACAATTTGCCAAACAAAGCGTTCAATATGGGGCAGGGGATTCCGCCAGTAGTAGGGATTGCGCTGGAAAACGATGCGCTCACTGGTTGCGTAACTGGCGAGTCGGTAAGGACCATTGCCAATAATTTTTGTGGGTTCAGTATCTGTTCCCCAGGTTGATAGAAACTTGGGCTTGCCCTGAGAGTCTTTTGTGGTAATCGATTCGCGCAGCACATGGGCTGGCAAAATGGCAAGAGTGGCAGTCCGAAGAAAGGGTGCAAAGGGTTCTGGAACAGTAAATTCAATTTTGCGCTGATCGAGTTTCCGGACGCTCGGCAAGGCACCACTTTCCCCAATCTTTAAGCTATCTCGGATGGGGGTGGGAATTGCGTCGTTGAAGTAAATATCGTTGTAGCTAAACACCACATCATCAGCTGTCAGAGGTTCACCATCTGACCATTTCAACCCCTCTCGCAGGGTGAAGACAATTTGCCGCTTGTCTGGGGAGATTTCCCACTGTTGGGCAAGAGCAGGCTCAATGGTTCCAGTTAGACCATTTTCAGCGACTAGACCTTCGTAGATGTAGCCAAAAACATTGGGAGATTCACTGCTGAGGGCATAGTTGAAGGTTTTAGGATCGCTCAGCGTCGCAACTACTAATTGCGGAATCTGCGCCGCCTGGGTTTTGTGTTGTGCTGGGCTACAAGAAGAGAGAGCGATCGCACTGATCAAAGCTAGCATTACGCTCAGCCAACGACGCCAAGGAGCAGAAAAAACAATACTAGACATCTGAACTAATCTGAAAATAGCAGAGGGAGCAGGGGAAGCAGAGGGAGCAGGGGAAGCATGACCCATTACCAACTGTTTTATAGTAGGGTAATAAACTCCCTAACCCATTCTTAATAACTCTTCTGCTACAGGCATGATCAACCAAGCTTCTACCTCCTTGCTTTCTCTAACTGTTGCACCTGCTCAGGTGTTGCGGGGTGCCCAGGCACTGGAACTTTCAGGAGAAGCGATCGCACGATTGGGGTATCGTCCGCTGGTTGTGGGAGGGGAGCGGACTCTGGCGGCTTTTGCCTCACAACTGCAACCCGTCCTAGAACAGCAGCAACTCAATTATTCTTTAGCATCCTACGCTCCTGATTGCAGCGAGGCATCCTTAGCATTGCTACGAAACGCTGTCGCCTCACATCAAGCTGACTTCATTATTGGCATCGGCGGTGGTAAAGCTTTAGACACTGTCAAGCTTCTGGCGCATCAGTGTAAGCTCCCAGTTGCCGTAGTGCCTACCTCTGCTGCTACCTGTGCCGCTTGGACAGCCCTATCCAATGTTTATTCCGACAAGGGTGCTTTTCTATACGATGTTGGTCTTGACCGCTGCCCGGACTTACTGGTGCTGGATTATGGACTAATTCAAACAGCGCCGCAACGCACTCTAGTTGCTGGGATTGGTGATGCCCTGGCGAAGTGGTACGAAGCCTCCGTTAGTAGTGGCAGTTCTCCTGTCACGCTGATTATTGCTGCTGTACAACAAGCGAGAGTTTTACGAGACATCCTCTTTCAAAAGTCAGCTGATGCCCTCAAAGAACCAGGAAGTGAGGTTTGGCGGGAAGTTGTCGATGCGACAGTCTTACTTGCCGGTGTCATCGGCGGTTTGGGCGGTGCCCAGTGTCGTACCGTTGCTGCCCATGCTGTCCACAATGGCTTAACGCATCTACTAGCTGCTCACGATATCCTACATGGTGAGAAAGTTGCCTACGGTATTCTCGTACAGCTCCGTCTAGAAGAAATGCTTGCCAGTAACCAACTGGCAGCCTCAGCACGGCAACAACTATTGAAGTTTTATGCTGAGATTGGTTTACCCCAAACTCTAGATGACCTAAATCTTGGGAATATCACCCTATCCGAGTTGCGCGGCGCAGCGGAAATTGCCTGTAACCCGATGTCTGATATCCATCGACTACCCTTCAACGTGGTGCCTGAGCAGTTAATGGCGGCGATGGTTTCCACCACAACACCAGTTGAGAGAAGTCGCACTCATCAGGAGCTAACGGCGGCAATGAATGAGTAATAGCAGGTCAGGGGAGATTGGAAATAAATGTTTTAAATTGATTCAACTTCTATCAACTCGGTGGGTTGGGAAGAGGTCGCTCCAGGCCAAGGAATGGGGCTAACTAAGTTAGGTGGTGCTGACTCTGAACGATTGACACTGGTTGGAGATTGATAGACAGTTTTCCAACCACTCACCGTTCTTTTACCAATCCGGCTGTCTACGCTTTCTCCTCCTTCCAATACTAGTCGGATGTTTATCTCCTCATCCGGTGCCTTTGTTAAAGCAGAAGACAAATCCTTTGTTACCTCAAAAGAGTTATTTTGACCATCGAGTTGAAAAACTTGTTCGCCAATTTTAAGCAACAGTTGTCGCACCTGAGGAGTGGTATCTGAATCAATACAGTTGCTAATTGTCTGCTTTGTCTTAGGGTCGTATACGGACGTACACTGACTAGTCGTATCCGTAAAAAGCACTCGAACGAAATCAGGACTCCAAAAACTAATGGCTTGCCGACTTCCCTCAGATCCAAGCAATCCTTTGCTCCAATGGTGTTTGTCAAATACAGCAAAATAACTTCCTTCAAAAGGGCCAATTACCCGAACAGGTGTTGACCAAGGAGTTCGCCTATTTTTTTCTAGTCTAGCTGAGTTGACAACTGGGAACTTGGTAACGTCTTGGGTAAGCAAGTTGACTTCTTGTGCTGTTAAAGGTGAAACCAGTTGAGACGGCACCACGGTTAAGGCTGTGGCAAAGAGAAGGACGCGAATTGTTTGTAACAAGCTCATAGTCACTCAGATGCTACCGCAGTAATCACGGATGAAATTTAAATGCCTTACTGAATATAGGACGGTCTCGTTTGGCTTTGCTGCACTTGCTCCAATAATTGATCTGAGGTATGAGCAGGTTCCAAGCAAGTGAGTCCCTGGCAAACCAAGCCGACGGCACCTTGGGGCAGATTGGTTTCTAACTGGTAGACACTAGCGGGCAAGTATCGGGTAACTAAGGAAGTCAGTTGGTCAGCGCCAGAGCGAATCAGGGTGCAGTGACGGTACCAATCTAGGGCAGTAAATAGGCTGGGGCAAGCTTGGGGAGCTTGGTTCATGATGCTACTGAAAGCTTGCAGGGCTTGCTCTGCCCAGTCTAGGTATTGCAGGTTCTCGGTGAGTAAGGCAAGACGCACCAAATTAGCGATCGCTATGCCATTGGCTGAGGGTGTGGCATTATCTGCATAACTACGCTCCCTTACCAATAATTCCTCACTGGTGTCACCGGCTGCGTTGTAGTACCCTCCCAGTTCCACACTCCAGAGAAACTCATCAAACTCCTCCTGTACCTTCAGCGCTTTTTCTAACCAGAAGTTGGGGATTTGTGATTGGGGATTGGGGATTGGGGATTGAGGATTGGGGATTGGGGATTGGGTAGAGTCTTGCCCCGTCTCTAATCCCAGGGAAGCTTGATGCAAATCCAGCAGCGCTTTGATAAACAGGGCGTAATCTTCAGATTGCGCCAGCACCGAGGGGGAGCCATCGTAGTTGAGTCGGTGGAAGCGCCCCTGTACCCATTGATTATCCAGGATGA
>DATNQP010000542.1:0-15601 GCA_036703965.1 Leptolyngbyaceae cyanobacterium | reverse complement strand
TCTGACCTTAATCCATCGTTACAGAATTTCATAAAAGACCAAAAAGTCTTTTTCACAGCAACGGCACCCCAAAAAGGTCGAATTAATTTATCGCCTAAAGGCATAGATACTTTCCAATGTATTGATAACAAAACAGTTGCTTATCTTGATTTAACTGGCAGTGGTAACGAAACAGCTGCTCACTTACAGGAAAATAGCAGGATGACCATTATGTTTTGTAGCTTTTCTGAGAATCCTTTGATTCTACGCCTTTATGGACAAGGTAAGGTAATTCGACCCAGGGATAAAGAATGGCAAAAATTTTACGCCCTCTTTAATTCTTTGCCGGGAAAACGTCAAATTATTGTTCTTGAAGTTGAGTCTGCACAAACATCTTGCGGCTTTGGTGTTCCGATTTATGAGTTTAAAGAAGAAAGACCAACCCTTATCGAATGGGTGAATAAAAAGGGAGAACAGGGAATTTCTGAGTATTGGCAAGCTAAGAATATTAAAAGTATTGATGGTCTTCCTACTAATCTTTTGGAAGATTAAGGGAATTTAGAGGAGAATAATCTTGGTTTTGAGGAAGGAGTTCAGAATGCAGAAGTTCAGGAGTTACAGAAGGCGAAAGCTGATAGGGACTCCTCGACCCGCCTGAATATTGCCACTGAATCCTTAAATACAGTGGAGGATTGTAACCTTTGCTCCCAGGATTGTCGCCCCTATCTTCAGTTCATCTAGGAGTCCAGAATTCTTCTTTAGCTCCTGAACTCCTGAATTCCTGTATTTTTCTGTTCAATAATTGGCTGGCATCAAGCATGAGAAACATTCTGGGATTGGCTATGTTAGGGTCTGTAATCATATCTCCTGCTTGGGCAGAACAACCTCTTTACGTTGCCTATCCTCCAGCTACGCATCAGACAACAGCTGCTCAAATCTTTTTTATTGGCTCAGCGCCACCAGCCGGAGACGTTCTTGTGAATGGCAAGGCAATCGAGCGTAGCCAGCTTGGGAATTTTGCGCCGAGTTTCCCCTTGCAACTGGGAGAAAATCTCTTTAGATTGCGCTATCAAAATCAGGAACTCCAGATTCGAGTCACGCGGCTCAATACAAAGCCAGAAGTGCCAGTAGGATTGGCGTTTGGAAAAGATTCGCTAACACCAGCGGTAGATATGGCGAGATTGCCTGGAGAACTGATTTGCTTTGGCGCGATCGCATCTCCCAATGCTACAGTCTCCGTTAAGCTGGCTGATCAGACAATCCCTTTGATGGCTCAGTCTCAAGATATCCAACTGCCGCCCAATTCGGCAGCACTGACGGAACAAAATCAACCGCTTCCACAGAACGTCTCTCCAAGTCGCTACCAAGGTTGTGCAACAGCATCAACAGCTGCCGATTTGGGACAACCTCAATATCAACTAACGTTGAATGGCAAAACGATAAGCCAATCTGCTCAAGGAAAAATTTCGATTATCAACCCCGCACGACTAGAAGTTGCCGAGGTAATTGCCGAGGCGGGTACCGCACGCAGTGGACCGAGTACAGACTATTCTCGTCTAACACCTTTGCCTAAAGGAACACGGGCTACTGTTACTGGACGGGAAGGAGATTGGGTACGCCTCGACTACGGGGCTTGGATTAAAGCCTCAGAGGTTCGCATCCTGCCGAGTGCCGTGCCACCTGTATCGCTGATTCGTAGTATCCGTTCCCGTCAAGTTGAGGGGGCGACGGAAGTGGTATTTCCGCTACAAACACCAGTGCCAGTGAGTGTACAACAAGGCGAGCGCACGTTTACCCTAACTCTTTATAACACCACAGCTCAAACTGATATTATTCGCCTTGATGATGACCCTGTAATTTCCCGCCTCGACTGGCAACAGGTGACACCAACTCAGGTGCAATATACCTTTAACCTTAAATCTCAACAACAGTGGGGCTATAACCTCAGATATGAAGGGACAAGCTTGGTGCTGTCGCTACGTCACCCACCATCTAGGAGTCAAGCGTCTTCAACTCAAAATTCTGTACGGGCGGGTTTATCAGATACAACGGTGGACAGACAGACATCACAGAAAAACCCGCGCCTACAAACTCAAACCTCTTCTTCCCAATCCCTAGCTGGAATCAAAATTCTTCTCGATGCCGGACATGGCGGTGCTGAATCTGGCACAGTTGGACCAACAGGTTATCCAGAAAAAGATGCCAATCTCAGTATGGCGAAGTTGGTGCGATCGCAACTTCTGGCACGAGGGGCAACGGTTTATATGACACGGGAGGAAGATAAAGATGTATCATTGCCAGACCGGGTGGCAATGATTGATAAACTCAAACCTGCGATCGCCATTTCGATTCACTACAACTCTTTACCCGACGAAGGCGACGCCCAGAATACTCAGGGAATGGGAGCCTTTTGGTACAACGCCCAAGCCCACAGCCTAGCGGTATTTTTACATAATCATCTAGTGTCTCAGCTGGGGCGTCCTTCCTATGGGGTGTTTTGGGATAACCTAGCACTAACCCGTCCCACAACTGCCCCGGCGGTATTGTTGGAATTAGGTTTTATGAGCAATCCGGTGGAATTTGAATGGGTGACGAATCCACAGGAACAGCAGAAGTTAGCAGGCGCGATCGCTGATGGCATCACCCAATGGTTTGCCTCAACTCAATGAATTAGACTGGGCTTAATTTCAAGGCAGAGCAAGCAAGGACTATGTACCTCTCTACCGATAAATTAATGCACTTTGTAGTGGGCGTTGCTGTAGGAGTTGGTTTTTGGTGGCTACTGGAACGCTACGCCAAAGTGGGGATACGAAGAATTAACCCAATCTGGTTCTTCGTCTTTTTGATTTGGAGAGCCAGTGGGTTATTTTTATTCCGTAAACTTCACATACCTGTCTTATCTAACGACTTGTTCTATATGGCAATACCGGACTGGGATATTCCACTCTACAACTGGATGCGCTTCAGGTTTCTAATCCACCGCAGTTGGTTATTTCATTCTGCCTTGCTTCCCCTCGGTTCGCTGCTCATCAGTTTGTGGGGTATGAATCGCCGCCAATCCCTAAGCAATAGACATAGGTGGACGTGGTTAAGAGATGCAGCAATAGGACTATCAGTCGGCATATCAGCCCATTTAATCTGGGATGCCCTGCTATCAGAGACGAAAGCGGGTTTTATGATTAGAGGCTGGAATCACTCCACCTCCCTCGCTTGGTTAGCACTCAATCTCATTCTGGGTTTTGGTGTTCCCTTTCTAGTGATTTGGGCAATGAATTTTCTGCCTAGAAATGTTGATTAACTGCCATGAGGTGACTTACTGCGGTGCAATGGGAATTTGAATCCAAAACTCAGCGCCTTCCCCTGGCTCAGAAAGACACTTAAGAATACCTCCATGTTTTTCTACTACGATTTGGTTGCTAATCGACAGCCCTAAACCCGTTCCCTTACCCACAGGTTTGGTAGTAAAAAATGGCTCAAACAGATGCCTGATGACGTTTTGTGATATTCCTGAGCCGTTGTCGCGAATCCGAATAACTACATCATTAGAAGTTACAGTGTCAGGCGTTGAGGATAAGCCCTCTTCTTGCGATTCCTCACAATTTCTTGTGTTTAAAAGCTCTGTGCGAATGGTAATTTGTCGGGGTTCAGGTTGATTTTCCAGAGCATCAATTGCATTGCTGATGATGTTCATAAAGACTTGATTGAGCTGACCTGCATAGCACATCACGGGGGGTAGGTTGCCGTACTCTTTGATGATCGTAATGCCAGGATTACTGCCACTAGCTTTCAAACGGTTATGGAGAATCAGTAAGGTACTGTCAATCCCTTCATGGATGTTGACTGGCTTCATTTCCGCCTCATCCAACCGTGAGAAGTTCCGCAAGGAAAGGACAATCTCATGAATGCGATCAGCGCCCATCTGCATGGAAGATAAGATTTTGGGCAGGTCTTCGACGAGGAATTCTAGGTCAATTTCTTCGATTTGTTCTTGAATTGATGGGTCAGGATTAGGGTAATGCTGTTGATAGCTCTCGATTAGGTTGAGCAGGTCTTCTATGTAGTGAGTCGCATGACACAGGTTACCTGTAATGAAACTGACGGGGTTATTGATTTCATGGGCAATACCGGCAACCATTTGACCGATGCTGGACATTTTTTCAGTCTGGATCAGCCTCGCTTCGGTCTGCTTAAGGTCTTGTAACACCTGTTCCAGTTGACGCGCCTGAGTTTGAGCGGCAAGGGCGGTGGCGCGAGTTGTGGCGAATAATTCCGCATGCTCAATGGCGATCGCTAACTGGTCTACCACGGCTTGCAGCAATTCGACTTCGCGATCGCTCCACAGGCGAGGACCATCGTAGTTACTACAGACAATCGCTCCCAATTGACCTGTTTTGGTCTTGAGGGGTAGCAATAGTCCAGAGGTAATGCCCCAATTGACCAGAAGTGATCGCGTCTGAGGATCTAAACCTGGCGCTAGGCTAACATCATCAATCCGTAGCATCTGAAGATTGCGAATGGTCTCGACCATCGGCGCAAGATGTGGCGGTGGTCCCTCTCCCAAGAGGCTGGGCAAATCAGCCTCACGAGCTTCGTGAGTCACACTCAAAGTAGACTGATTGGACTCTTGTGACCAGCACCACAAAAAGTGGCAGCAATCAATGCCAAGCAAACTCCGAATCTCCGTAATAGCAGTACCCAGGATTGTATCGAGGTCGAGGGAGTTGCGAATTTGATTGGCTAATTGGAAAAGCAGGGCTTCCCGGCGGCGGAGTAGTTCCTCTCGTACCCAAGTGCGGTCAATCGCCACCGCGATCGCATTCGCCAGCCTCCCGAATGTTTCGCGAACGGCTTCGGATAAGGGTTGCTGAGTCAGCAGCGCCATGACACCCACCAACCGCGATTCGGCAATTAAGGGGTAGCCAGTCAAGAAAGGTTGGAGTTGGGAGGGATGGCTTGTTGTCGGTAGCTCAATACTTACAGGTTGCCTGGTTTGGGCGATCGCACTAATGATATTGTCGTTGGCGGGTGTGAGTTGCCCAGCTGATGCTTGCAAGTTTAGGGGCAAAAGGTTTGACGCTTCAACAGCCGCCAAGTCAACTGTCCAAATTGCCGCTCCCATAGTGCCAAGATGCGTCACTATTACCTCTATGCCGTGCTGGAGGCTTGAGTGCAGCGTATCGCTTTCTCCCAGCACCGCACCTACCTCGACTTCTAGAGTTGAGAGGCGCGATTGCTCTAGCAAGGCGGCTTCAGTTTCCTTGCTCTGAGTGATATCACGAGCGATCGCATAGAATAAGCCTTCTTCAACAAGGGGAACACAACTCCATGCCAACCACTTATAGAAACCATCGCAACAACGATAGCGATTCTCAACGTGGATAGTCGCTGGATGGGTGGCAAGTTTCTCCAACTCAGCCAGGGTTGCCGCTTGGTCGTCAGGATGAACAAAATCGAGGAAGGGTTGCGAGAAGAGTTCCTCTGGGGTGTACAAGAGGGTTGTTTCAAAGGCTGGATTCACGCGCTTGAAGTAGCCATCTAATCCAACGACACACAACAGATCGGGCGCAAGCGTGAAGAAGCGCTCATATTCTTCTTGTGCTTGCTTGTGTTCAGTTATTTCTTTACAAATCGAGACATACTCATAGGGTTTTCCCTGATTATTCAAGATTGGCACTATTGTTGTATCCATCCAGTAGAAACTGCCGTCTTTAGCCCGGTTCTTGATTTCGCCTTTCCATACTTTACCCTCGGCAATGGTTGTCCACATCCGCTTAAAAAAGTCTGAGGGGTGATAAGCGGAATTGAGCCGGCGATGGGTTTGTCCTAGCAGTTCTTCCCTGGAATATTGTGAGATTTCGCAGAACTTATGGTTGACGTAGTTAATCGTCCCTTTATGGTCAGTAATTGCCACAAGGGACGATTGATCTAGTACTAACTTGATGTCTGCCAGTTCTTGATGTGACTCTTGCCGTACCTCCTCGACTTGCTGACGCTTGCTGATAATTCCTTTGAGACTGGTTAAGTTTTTACACAAGTCCAACGGTGCGTTAGCGCAGTATGCTGTTAGGCTGATTGCTTGTCTACCTAACGCTGCCAATGCCTGTTGTTGTTGCAACGTTAGCGATCGCGGTACCCGATCAATCACCGATAAGATTCCCAGTATTAGTCCTTCAGGAGTGACTAAGGGGATACTGGCGTAAAACCTGACTTTTCGCGAGGATGCCACCAGCTCATAGGTAGCAAACCGTGGGTCAAGTAAGGCATCCTGAACCAGCAACAGACCAGAATCCCTGCTTTCTGGTTGCAGCATTGTTTCGATACATAACCTCAAGTAAGCATCGATTGATTCTTGCTCTAAGCCAACTTGTGACTTAAGCCATTGGTGTCTGGTGTCGATGAGGCACAGGAGAGCGATAGGTGTCTGGCAAATGCAAGCCGCCAAGCAAGTCAAATCATCAAAGGCCACTTCAGGAGCCAAGTCGATGTTTTGAGACGGGTACACATCATCAAGGCTAGCTGAGCCGTTGCCAAATAAAAGCGTTTTCATTGCTTAGTGTTCCTCTCCTTGCCAAAGCAAGGTTCTCTACGGTTTTTTGTCTAAATGGTTTGAGTTATTAGCTGCGTCGTCTCGCTACTTCTGTTATGGGCATTGCTTTTTTGCAAGCAATAATTGGGTTACTTTGGATTACCGGGGAATCTTTAGATGATTAGGGACGAGCGCTAGTTCTAAAGGTCTATCCATTAAGTTATTACCGCCTTTGCCGCCGGTTGACCAACTAAACTCTTCTCCTTTGGAGTTCACGTCAAAGTTCTCCCACTATTAATTCTCTAATGGCATTTACAATCTTAGCTAAATTTTCCATTGGCTTCGATTATCTTTACTGTGTATATAGAATTTCAGAAACCTAAAACTTCTTCAAAAACTTATGTTGCTTTCGCTAGTCGTACTGATTGCAATATACTTAACTGGCAAAATTCTTTATCCCTTAGTCAATTTATTTTCATAGAGCTGCTTAAAAAAGTTGATTTAGTGATAACAATTAAGTTATAATGTCTTAATACAGTGTTTTATATTTTGCAGAGAGTAAAAGAATTATTCTTTACCCAATTTGGTGGCGTTATTGTTTAGCACTGCCTGTCTTTTTATTAAGTATTGTAGGCAGTGCTGTAGCTGTTTCTGCGCGTCCGGCTGCTGTATTTATGCCCCACTTGGAGCGCATCCAGAGTAACTTACCGGTGGGGCTGGCAATGCGCTTGCCTGCTGAGATTCGGTTCAGTGACCCTTTAGATATCGAAGAAAGCAAACTGGTCGTTCAAGTTTTTCCCTCAGACACTCCCAAGAGCTTCACTGTTAGTCTTTTTACCTGTGAGCGTAGTCCTCAGCCCTGCTTGTTGGGCAGCTTTTCGGTGGAAAGCAAGATGGCGGCGAGTGCCAAGCAAGAGTTACAGAGGCATCAAGCCCTAGGCGATCGCATTACCTTAGCAACAAACGTTGAGGGATACCTACTCGAAGGACCGCTTCAAAAGCCGCCCTATGAATTCTCGACGGTGATGTGGCAGCAGAACGACATGATTTATACAATCAGTTTTCCAGCATTTGAACGAGAGAATATCTTGTTTATGGCTATTTCGATGGCGCGTGAAAAGCCACTTTATCACGTTGTTTCTCGTCAAGTTCTCTTTCCTTAAGGTCACATTCTGTTCTTACACATGGGGAAACCTCCCGCTAAGTCCATTACGGTTTAGCGGGAGAGGATGTCAATTAAGCAGGATACTGAAACAGGGATTCCAGATAAACACGAGCGCAGGCGCGATAGCTCTGGGAGGCTTCTGGGGTCTTACCATTGCCATTTTGGAGCAAAAACA
This sequence comes from Leptolyngbyaceae cyanobacterium, assembly GCA_036703965.1. Classification (GTDB taxonomy): domain Bacteria; phylum Cyanobacteriota; class Cyanobacteriia; order Cyanobacteriales; family Coleofasciculaceae; genus DATNQP01. The sequence goes on along the minus strand of DATNQP010000542.1, from coordinate 7,756 downwards.
GCGACAGTGCTGCTGCAAAGACCCGGTCTTGATCCCAGCTGGGATGAGTTTCTAAGTAGCGCTTGAGAGATTCGTGCAGGTCTTCAGGGATTTCTGCCAGGATGCTGACTGTTGCGTTCATATTTACCTCTTGTTTCGGTGTCATGGCGTGTTGGGATAAAGCAACCTTACTTTCAGCACCTCTTGAAATCGGCTCCCGAGCTGAAAGCAAAGACAAATGAACTTGGAAAAAGCACCCAGTTTTACTGCCACTCTTGCTTTTCTCAAATCAAACTTTTAAAGGCTGGTCGCACCATTGTCGGCCCAGATGGGGTAGGGTTGTCAATGCTGCGAAATATTACAACTCTGTTCAAACCCCAAAAATATTTACGAAACAATCAGTATTTGAGGCTGATCCCCGTTACATATTTTCATGAGAACTCAGTCCTTACCCACCGCCGGATACTCTGCCAGGAAAATCCCCAGTAAGACGGGAAGACCCGATTCTGTCGTTCGTGCCTGTGGAAAACTAGTGGGAATCTGGGGAAAACTTGAACAAGTGTGTGGAAACCTTGGGGAATCTTTGGGGGAAAACTAGGGGGAAAAATAAGAATTGCAAACAGTTTGGCAGGAATTAGGGACTTGAGACTAGAAGCTAGATGGGGCTTGAGAAGTGGGCAATACAGTTCGGTTAGGAATTTCCTGAGTGAGGATCAGCGGGTAGGGCGTGACCCAAAATGGTAAAAACCTGGCGTTGCTCAAATAACTCAAGCAAGTCGCTGTTGATTTTGTTTTTGGCGGCTTCTTGCCGCAGGATTTTTAGTACCGTGTCCACGGGTAGCCGACGCTTATAAGGTCGATCGCTAGCCGTAAGGGCATCGTAGATATCCGCAATCGTGAGCATCTGCGTTTGAATGGGAATTTCTTCTTGCTTCAATCCTTGAGGGTAGCCAGTACCATCAAGCTTTTCGTGATGCCCAAAGGCAATCGTGGGGACATCTTTAAGGTGCTTTGTCCAAGGAATTCGCTTGAGGAAGTGGTAGGTGTAAGTAACATGTGCTTCAATGCCTAAGCGCTCTTGAGCTGTTAGGTTTCCTCTAGCAACTAGCAACTGAGCCATCTCTGCCTGTGAGATCAAAGGTTTGGTAACACCATCAATATCTCGATATGTATATTGAGCCAAGGCTGTCAATTGAGTAGCAGTTTCTTCAGAAAAAGCCTGAAAATCTCTCCTCAAAAGGACATCAGGTTCATTGAGTTCCTGTAGTAGTTCCCAGTAGTAATTGAGTGTCTCAACAGTTTGAGCCAGCTGGTTATCGAATTGTTTTAACGTTTGGCAATGGGAACACTCTGATGTAGAGGTTTCCTCGCGATGCCCATGGCTGGGATGCTCAACTAAATACTTAAATTTTGTTTGAGCGCATTCCATTTCCAGGGTGCGCTGTGCCAAGGCAAAGCGATGACGAATCACCTCTAGCTGTTCAGGGTAGAGTTTTTTCTGCTTACCTAAAAGGGCTTCTGGGACACAGACTTTGCCAAAGTCATGCAATAGGGCAGCATAGCGAACTTCTTGAATTTGGCGATCGCTAAAATAAATAGATCGCAGCGGTCCGGCAGTGATAGAACTCACCTCTTGACTCAGCCGCACAGTGAGGTCAGCCACTCGTTCCGAGTGACCAGAAGTTGTTGGGTCTCGTGCTTCAATAATCTGGACAGACGCTTTGACAAAACCTTCAAAGAGGTTTTCAATACTTTGTTGCAATTGATTGCGTTCAATAGAAATTGCCGCTTGAGAAGCGAGCGATCGCACAACTCGTTCTTCCCACTCTGTATAAGGCTGGGTCACCTCCATCGCGTTCTCGGCTGTGAAAACCACATCGGGTCTTTTCTTACGATTAATCAGCTGTAGCACACCAATAATTTCCCCGTCTTGGTCTTGCATAGGCAGCACCAATACAGAGCAAGTGCGATAAGGCATGTTGGTGTCAAAACTGCGGTTCAGCTGGTAAGGAACTCCAGGTGGTAAGTCATAGGCATTTGGCAAATTTAAGCTTTCACCCGTCAGCGCCACGTACCCCGCTAGACTTTTTCGAGTCAGGGGCACAGCAAATTCCTGCAAGGAAGCGCTCGGTAGAGAATCATTCTGCGCTACCTTGAACAGCAACTTAGGAACCGCTTCACTATGGTCTATTAGATAAACGCTACCGGCGTCGCTACAAGTAATCTCCCTGCTCTTGGATAAAATCAGACGTAGTAATTCACCTAAATCGTTGCTGCTCGAAAGTGCTGTACCAATCGCCAACAGCTGCTCAATCAGTTCAACCCTTTCACTAGATGCTTCATGTAAAAGTTCTTGGTTTTCAAGGGTCAGGAGCGGGGAATAGAAGAGTGTCATGAATATTTGATGGGTAAATCACAACTATTGGGACTCAGGGCTGGTCAGGACTGGTCAGGGCCGGTTAGAGCTGTCTCAGGCGGAAGCCTTGAATGATTTATTTGTGAGTGCAGGTTGTGCCACATTTGAAACCTCACCATACCGCTCACCAAACTCGATGTAGATTCACCCAAATTTGAGAAACCATCAGTTACACCATTATTGTTCACTTGATGTAACTCTTAGCTGTCACTTTCTGAAAAACTTGATTAAGACTTTACACAGTTGAATCGATTTTGGCGTACCAGCCCATAGCGCCTTGATGAATCTTTTGTAATTCTTCAGAGGAAATACGGATAAAGTTGGTCAAAATTAAACCCTTCGGTTTTGAGACTTGAGTGGGTTGTGTGACGACCAAGAAAATCCCAGTAAAAGAAATTAATAAGGATAAGCTTTTTCTCCAGTGCACTCCTAATTGCTTGTAAACGTCACTGCCGCAGTAGTTGATCATTTTGTTAATGTAATTTGCAGAAACTGCATGAGGCTTTAATGGTAGAACATTCCCATGCGCAACCTGACCCATGTCAATTAGCTTCGTCTGCCTCACCTAGTTATAGGCATCAATAAAGACCCCATTAAACCAATTTTCTAACTCTAAGATAAAATATCCGGAAATCAGGACAAAGTTGCTCAGTACTATCAGCCGTTGGATGTGGTACACGTAACCCGCGCCCTGCACTTGCCTAAAAGTCTGGCTTAGATAGTGTTTGTCAAGAAAAGATTAAGTGTGTTACACTGCTACCCCAATTTCAGCATCTTTATTATTTTTCGAGAAGATTTTGTCTGAAAACTTGCTTAAGGCGTCTATCTTTTCCAATCTGAAATTAATGTGACGGTTAGCGCTGATGGAGCGCTTACACTCAACCGTCACCCAATTAAGCTACAGGAGCTTGAAGAGGGATTACGTCAATTGATTGAACCAAACTCCGAATCGCTTGTGGTCATCAATGCTGACGAACGAGTGGTTCACGGTCGGGTGGTTAGTGTAATGGATCGCTTGCGTCAGGTTAAGGGAGTAAGATTAGCGATCGCTGCTCAGAGATAGTAAAGGATTAGAAAATTTCAACCTTCAACCTTCTACTGGACAACCTGACGCATATAGTTAGCCCATAACTGGGCAGCTTGCCCACTACTTCCTCTCGTCGAAGTAGGCTTATCATTGCCCAACCAAATACCAGTGACCAACTCGCGGTTGGGAATGTAGCCAATAAACCAGAGGTCAACGTTATCGTTAGTAGTGCCAGTCTTACCAGCCTCTCCTAATCCTAGAGAAGCAGCACGACCCGTACCACCTTGCACGACACTTTGAAACATGTTAGTCATGGTATCTGCCACTGCCGGTTGCAGTACCCGTCTATTCATCCCTGAATCCTGATCGTCGGAGTAAATCACGCGGCAGGTTCGGCGGTCTTTAAAATCTTTGCAATCACTACTGTCGAGAATCCGCTTAATGGCATGCGCCCGGTTAAAAACGCCGTGATTTGCCACAGTAGCAAAGGCACCCGTCATCTCTAGGACGGTGGCTTCGCTTTGACCCAGCACCAAGCCAGGTACGGGAATGAGTTTAGAGGTAATGCCTAGGCGTCGAGCCATCTGCACCACACTATCTAAACCGACTTCTTGAGCAACTCGCAAGGCGATCGCGTTTTCCGACTGAGCAAGACCAGTTGCCATACTGACGCTGCCTCCGCCAGTACGTTCACAGCTTCTGAAGCGTTGTCCTTGCCAGACAACGGGAGCGCAGGAATAGCCTTTTCCCGGTGAGATGTTTTTCTCAATCGCAGAGGTGTAGGTAAAGATTTTGAATGTAGAACCGGGCTGTCGCAGAGCCTGAGTAGCGCGATTAAACTGACTCTGTTGATAGTCTACGCCCCCTGTAAGAGCGAGAATTTCACCGGTACGAGTGTTGAGGGTAACAACGGCACCTTGGGAGTATCCTACTCGGGAACCATTGGTGTAGACAGAGTTCCGTAAAGCCGCATCTGCCTTTGCCTGAACCTGAAGATCCAGACCTGTTTCGACAATAAAGTTACCTTCTTGAGCCAACTGGTCTCCGAGTAAGGTACGCAGTTCATCAAAAACGTAGCTGTAGAAGTAGGGTGCCTTAGTGCTGGCGAGGAATTCACGTGCTTTGGGGCTGATTTCAATGCGCGATCGCCTTGCCTGGTTGGCTTCGTCTTGGCTAATCATCCCCAAGATACGCATGCGAGTGATGACGCGATCGCGCAGTTGCAGCGCCGTATTATAATTCTGAACCGGGTTATATCTATTGGGTGCTGGCAAGATCGCTACCAGAGTTGCTGCTTCCGAGATGCTCAAATCCTTCGCTGGTTTGTCGAAATAAAACTGGCTGGCATCTTCAAACCCGTAACCCCCATCAACCCCTAAGTACACGCGGTTTAAATAGGTCTTTAATATTTCGTCCTTACTGTAGAAAGTCTCTAGCTTCAGGGCAACTACTGCCTCTCGAAGTTTCCTGCCAGCACTATCTTCTCTTCCGACATAGTCACTAAACAGACTCCGAGCCATCTGTTGTGTTAAGGTGCTAGCTCCTTGACGAATTGCCCCGCCCCGGACGTTGGTCACCAACGCCCTTAAAATGCCATATGGGTCTACCCCAAAGTGCCAGTAATAGCGGCTGTCTTCTGAAGCAATCACCGCTTTGGGCAGGTAGGGGGAAAACTCTGATAACCGCTTCAATTCTCTATGAGCTGTTGTACGAGGTTGACGCAGGGGCGTCTGGTCCCTTGAGTTGACAATCACCGGTCCTTGAACGCCCAAGGGTAAGGGACGCACCGGCACTTTTAGCCACTCAATGCCGATGACTAATACCAACAAGGCGGTCAACCCACCGATACCGTAAAGACCGTAACGAATCCCCCGGATATACCAGGGGGGTGGATCGACGTACTGAAGCCGCACCGATGCAGCGAGTTCCGGTGGTCCAATGGTAAGAACATCACCGTGGCGAAGAACGAGGGAAGGAAGTCGGCGTTTCCCTCGATAAACTCCGTTAGTGGAGTTTTCGTCTTTGAGGATAAAGGATGTCTGACGCCGCCCATAGCGCTCTAACGACAGATGAATTTGACTGACCACTGGGTTGCGCACGACAATGTCGCAGGATTTGGAACTGCGTCCCAGGAAGTACCTATCTCCTATTAGGGGATAAACCTCGGCTTTATCAGCACCGGCGTCTTGCACCCAGAGTTCCGGCACTCTCGCATTGGGCTTGAGCGTGAGTGCCTGAAAGTTAACTTTCGCGTGAATTGTCTGTACCGCCTGAGTCAGCTGACCCAGCAGCGTTTTCGGCGGTTGTGGGGGTTGGGGGGAACTCATTTTTAAGCGATGAGCTGTCGGCTTTGTAGCTCTTGAATTATTCTACTCGCAACCTTTTTGAAGACGTTGTTGGTTGCAATTTCTGATATCGGACTGATTAAGAGCTTATTTCAGTAGGTCAGCGGCTTGATGGTCAATTTAAGCATACACTACACGGAGTTATAATCTTGGCGCATCACCTACTCATATATTAGGTAACTAGGTAATAGCGAATAATACTCATTACCCATTACCCATTACCCAAGCCGCATCCCAAGAGTGGGTGCGGTTATTGACAATAGCTTACCTAGTGCTGCTCAGCTGACCCTAAATAAATAGCCAAAAATAAAATACAGCGAAGAGGGATGAGAAATTTGTAGAGCTTCAATTGGGTCGCTTTGAGCAAAATTATTAGTAGCTCCACTCACATCGCGGTGAAATCATTCATGATGAAGTTTAAGCTCAACTGGTATGATGGCAAGACCTGTCGGCATTCTTACAGTGGGAAACTCGTCCGTGCCAAACGTCAAATCAAGGCAATCGGACAGGGTGCTGTATGTACACTCTTTGTTGCTCTCTCCTGGGGAATCGCCGCACCAGCTTCTGCCGCTGAACGCCTAACGTTACGCTTAGGACCTTTTGAGCAATCTGTCGCGATCGCGGACTTAGAAAACTTTGCTGAAACGGGGGAGTTGTCAGCAGCGCTCAAACCCTACGGCGCAGTGCTGACACCACAGGTACGACAGTTGCTCACCAAGCACCTGCAAATCGACCCCAACATGACGGAGAAATTTATCAATGACCTACTCCGTTCAGCTGATGGCGCACGATTACTCGAAAGAATTGCCAAGGCTCTGCCCAATAGCACTACAGATCAGTTACAGGCAGCGCTGTTTTTAGCAGCAAGGCAAGCAAATGGTCTTTCTGTGCTGGGTTTTTTACGGGCTTACCCAAAAGAGGATGTTACGGTAGATGCGAGTTCTGCGATCGCGATCGCTCTCCAGCTCAATGCTTCCTATTGGCAAAGCCAAGCTATTGCTCCTCTGCTAGAGCAGGAACTGGCTGTCGCCGATGGGGCAACCTTCCGCCCCAACTTTGACCCTGCTGCTGCTGGTTCCCAATATGTCCAGGAGGAGACGTTGGCGCTACGAGACCAAGAACGCCAGCGTACAATTCTCGTAGATCTATATTGGGGAGCAAGCATTACCGAAGGACCATTAGTCATTCTCTCCCACGGCTTTGGTTCTGACCGTAAATTTTTAACCTACTTAGCGCGTCATCTAGCTTCCTACGGTTTCACCGTGGCTTCTCTAGAGCATCCCGGCAGCAACTTTACCTGGCTCAACGGCATTTCCCTGGGTGGTGACCCTGGTGATTTACTATCTGCATCGGAGTTTATTGACCGCCCCAAAGATGTCAGCTTTGTTCTAGATAGCTTAGCTGAACTCAATGAATATGGTCGCTTTGAAGGCAAACTGAATACTCAACAAGTCAGCGTTATTGGTCACTCTCTAGGAGGCTATACGGCTTTAGCATTGGCTGGAGGAGAACTGAACTTAGGAGAACTGCGGCAGTATTGTAAAAATCGCAGTCCGCTCGGACGGGCACCGGCAGACTGGTTTCAATGTGCCGCCGCTGACTTGCCAGAAGGCAGGATGCAGTTGCGCGATCAGCGGGTAGTACAGGCGATCGCTCTTAACCCAATGACAGGACGCTTGTTTGGTAACAACGGTCTCGCTCAGGTGACCATCCCAAGCTTAATTTTGACCAGCACAGAAGACGCGATCGCACCGTCGCTAGATAATCAGCTGCGACCCTTTGCCCACATGGGTGGTTCCAAGTATCTTCTCTCTGCCATTGGTGGCACTCATTTAAGTGTGACTGACCGAGCCAATCTTAACGATGCCCTAGCTCGCAGTACCCTAGTCAAAGAGCGTATCGGTCCAGAAGTTGATCCACTCCGAGAACTCGTCCGAGGTGTTAGTTTAGCCTTCATCAAGCAGCTAACACCAGAAGCCAAAACCTATG
>DATNQP010000541.1:0-2432 GCA_036703965.1 Leptolyngbyaceae cyanobacterium | reverse complement strand
CGACTGTTTAAATCAATTGAAGAACTGGAATATTTATTGCATCATCTTTTAAACGAAGGAGAGTTAGTTATTAAATGGGGACGGAAAATTAAAAATAAGGGCGATGCTCTTATCACAGTTTAAATGCATAACAGCTTATCTTGCTGCTTGATGTATCTCTTGAGAACATCTAAGGATACACCACCGCTGGAATTCACAAAGTAAGAACTAGACCAAAATACAGGCTGGCGGTAAAACTTGTTGACGTGTTCAGCAAATCTGAGAGCGAATCAATCTACTTGATGTAGATTTGATGATTTTTACGAACTCTGCAATGTGATTATCAGGGGGGAGATTGACCAGTAGATGAACATGGTCGCTTTCTCCATTGAACTACAAGGGTTAGGTAGCCTATAACTATAAACCTATTAGACCTTTATAGCTTAATTACTTAAATATATTAACACTTAAATTAATATAATGATATACTTAATAAAGTATTAGACTTTAATGGCATTAAATGTTAAAAGTCGCCATCTTCAACTTCAAGGGCGGCACCGGAAAAAGCACCACAGCTCTAAACTTGGGAGCTAGCCTCACCGCCAAAACGCGCCAGGTGCTGCTTGTTGATTTGGATGGGCAGCGAACTCTTAGCTTTGGTTTGGGCTTAGACGGTCAGCAACCGACAGCTCTAGAGTGGTTAACTAAGGGTAAAGCTTCACCCCTTGAAACTGGGGTCAAGAACCTGTGGCTGATTCCCGGTGACTTGGGAATGTTTCAGTTAGAGGCTGAATCCGACCTATTTACCCCGGCGTTACCTAAGTTAACTGGGTTTGATATCTGCTTGATGGACTGTTCCCCTGGTCTGGGTGCGGCATCAGTGCAGGCTATCTTGGCAAGCGATCGCATTCTTGTCCCGGTTATTTGTGAGCCAGCGGTACTCAAGGGACTCTCAGAGGCAGTGCAGTTAATCCGAGAAGAACGCCCGGATGTACCCATTGATGTTTTGCGCTGTCGCTACCGTCCCCGGTTGGTGATTGCTAAGGAAGCGGATGAGTTGTTGACTGAGGCAGCTGGAGAGTTGGGCTATCGACTGCTTAAGACAGTGGTGCCAGACAACATTGCAGTAGCGGAGGCGATTGCCCATGCCTTACCCGTAATCGCTTACTCGTCAAGGTCTTCTGGGGCCAAAGCCTATAAAGCCCTGGCAAAAGAATGCCTGGAGATTTGGAAATGACTAAGAAGAAAATGGGCAGCTTAGGGAAGCTCAGCCAGTTTTCCGGGATTAAGCTCCAAGAGGAGGAACCACCAGCACCTGAACCAACACCGCTACCGCAAAGCGCAGCGGTAGAACCCAACGTTGGAGAACTTCCCCCGGTGTCACCCCCTAAAGAGAAGTTGGTGACGATAAACATTAAGATTACTCGCGTTCAGCAGGAGTGGTTGACTGATACTGCCCGTCAGGTGAGGGAGAATAATTTAGACCCAGTGCCACCAGCAGAGCGGGTATTCCCTCAGCACCTCATCGGTGTGGCAGTTGACCTGCTGCGAAAGGCTGAGGTGGATTGGAGCCAGGTCAGGAATGTTGAGGAGTTGCGTAAATGGCTAAACCTATAGAACCCATTTGAGATCTATTCAGATGCCAATCTGCGAGAGCATCAGTCTATCGATTAGCTGAATGATATGATCAAGCCTACTGTGTTCATTGAGTCATCAAGCCGTTCGCGCATAAGCCGGAGCATGATCATCAACAGATTGGTGGAAGTACAGGAGACCCTAAAAGCATGAGTTCCAAAGCTTTGAGTTTCCTGACTGTAATGCTCGTTTCCGTATGCGTGGCGGTAAATGTTAGCTACGCAGTCGATGATGATTGCAACAACATCAAGAGTGCCGTGGATGAAGTAATCCGGTCAGTGATCTTGCAATACGACATCCCAGGGATGGCGGTGGGGATCGTCACGAGGGGTGGGCACTACGTCTTTGACTACGGCGTGGTCTCCAAGGAGACTCGGAAGTCCGTTACTGGCGACACGCTTTTCTTTTATCGGGTCAATTAGTAAGACGTTCATCGCTACGCTTGCTTCCTACGCGCAAGCCAACGGCGATCTCTCGTTGTCCGACAGTGCGAGCAAGTACCTCTCTTCATTCCTTGCAAGGCAGCAACTTCGATAAGGTGAGTCTGCTAAACCTTGGGACGCATACGTCGGGTGGTCTCCCGTTGTAGGTCCCTGACTTCATTACGAACAACGACCAACTGATGGAGTATTTCAGGAACTGGAAACCGACCTACGCTCCAGGGAGGTATCGGACTTTTCAGGGGGCGACAAGCGCCCCCAAAGCCAGAAGTGAAAAGGGTTTTACCCAGCAAGCCCCCGCGCCAAATACCGAGCTTATTGACAATGACCTGGATGGGGGTAGTTAGAAAAGACGAAGGTGTATCCAATGTGTGGTAA
>DATNQP010000540.1:0-3510 GCA_036703965.1 Leptolyngbyaceae cyanobacterium | reverse complement strand
ATTAACTCTGGGATATGTCTCTCGATGATCTCCTTCAGCTTCTTTGAGTCGAATACTTTGTCGATCTCTTCTTTAAATGCAGAGGCACGCAAATCCCATCGTCCTACCCGCGCTAGACCCAGTGCAATACACCGTTCCGGTTCTGGGTCAGGGCGAACCTGAGATTCCGGTTCCGGGAAAATCTCCTCGCAAATCTCACGGGTAAACTTCATGCGCGATGCACCGCCAGTCATCAGCACAACCTTCGGCACAATGCCTTGTTGGTCGAGCCTTTCCTTCGCCTCAGTTACTGACTCGCGAAACGACTGCATCCAACTTTTGTCTCCCAGTTCAGGCAAGGGCTGCTTTAAGATATCTTGAGCGATCGCTTTATTCACTTGAGGGATAAAGTAAATCTGCTCGTTAATCGACTCGAAGCCACGGGCAAATGATTGAGGATGGCTGTATAGCTGCTCGTTAGAAAAGTAGTCTTCCTTCGCTTTGCGGCAAGCGAGTTCGCAACGCGCTTGATGATGTGGATAGTCCTCAAACACTCGTTCGAGTAACGCCTTATCCTCATGATTGCCAAGAGTCCGGGCAAAAATCGCCTTGTCAATCAGCGATGCTCCCAGCGCGTTACTCCCAAAATCAATCGGTATCTCGTGCAAGCTCTTAACCAGGGTAAAATCCGTAGTCGAAGAGCCAATATCAACGATTAGCACCGCCGATCTGAGTTTGTCATAGTCCAGCTTACCGGCTTCCTTTGCTTGCATGAAAGCCGCCCGCGACTCCGGTACAACGCTTAGGAGGGGAATACCCGCTTCCTTGAGTAGCGTTTGGTATTCCTCGCGATCGCTAATTGACCATCCTGAAGGACACCCAACGTAAAATTGGCTAGTCTCCCCACCTTCAATCTGTTTGCTATCTTTCAAAAGGTGGTAGTAAGTTTCCAGAAAATTGCTGATAGTCTTTCTGTAATGTGGCTCGTTATTTGGTTTTTGCTTAAAAGCAATTTTGAGCTGGGTAACGCCAGCTTGGATTAACGCTTGTTCTCCAACAAGATAGCCGAGTTCTGGATGCCAGCCAAGCGCCGTAATTTGAACCTTCTTATTATTAATCTCAAGCATCTCCGGAGGTTCGATGCTCTCGACCCTTGCCTTAGCCACAGCGGTTTCACCGTGACCCAAATCAAACCCAATTGTCTCTAAAACTTGCATATTAATCTCTAGCCTCGGAGTACGCTGGCTCAATGACCCGACCGCGTCGAAGCAAGCGATCGCCTTTTAACAAAGCGGGAGTTATCGTCACGTAGTCTTTGGCAGAGCGATCGATACTTGGCTCGAAGTCAAAATACTCGCGATAATTCTGGGCATCCTCTGGTCGATAAATCTGGACGCGAATTCCCTGCTCCATGAAAATCTGCGGCAGAAGTTTCGTTAGCTCAAGCGCCATCTGAGGTTTCTCAAGAAATGACGCACCCATCAGCCTCTGAACAAGATTCAACAGTTCTGGCAGTTCTTCTATGCCACTGGAGTCGAGCGTTTTTTTCACGGGTTCAGCCGAAGCGACTGCCCGATCAATAGTATCTAGAGCATCAGCCAGGTTATCCAAAAGGACTTGACTATCGATCTGTACAATAGGCTGGAGCGTTTCCACAGGTTGAGTCGAGTCAGGAGGGTTTTCCGGCTTGCCTTTGTCGAGTTGCAGTACAACTTCCAGTCCTACAAGCACAAACAACAGCAAGATAGCCATCCAAGCTCCTGGAGCATCTTGAGTCAACGAGAACAAGGAACCTAAGATACTGATGCTCAGGAGTCCCTGTAGCACTTTCAGGATTAAGCTGTTGGACGGGAACCGTGTGGCTTGGTTACTAATCTGCTTCGTCTGTGGCTCTGAAAGCTTTGTTTCGTTGGCAGCCGTGAGAGTACCGATAGACTGCCGCACCGTGTCCAGGAAGAAGGAAGCCAGACGTACCTGAGCCACACTTAACCCACCGATGTAACTCTTCTCCAGCCCATCGAGCCGGTTCTGAACCAGCTTAACGACTTGCTCCGGGCTGGTTGTCTTGTCAATCTCTGTCTGAAGTTCGCTCCGTTCTTTACCAAAAAGTGTCAATAGTGTTTTCATCGCGCTCACAATACTTCAGCGTTGCTCTCAATGGGGAATGATTGGTTTTTACAGAAATTTTACGTAAAAGCTGAAGCGAGTTTTACAAACTTAATCTAGATGTATTGTTTTGAACATTAGGAATTGTATAGATAAATTTTCGATAATGAGTAAATTAGCCTACTTCAATAATGACAACTTAACCTAGAAATTTCCAGCTCATCAGGTGTTTGCTTTATAAAAGCTTGGTCAGCAATATTACTATTTTTATTACCCTGAATAAGCTCCTAAAAGAGCTTTTGTACCTACTAAAAACCTAACTTTTCCTGTATTACCTTAACTTCTACCGGAGGGAACAGTTTGGTAAATTTCTTTGAAAGGAGTTCAGAAGCTCTTCGTGAGATGGTGATTCTAACCCCACCATCAGGGGAGCCACTGAAATTCTTGAGAGTGGGGGATTGTAACCCAATTGCTAACCAAAGATTAACCCTACTCAAACCCTTGTGCTTGAGTAGGGTTAACTAAAAGCGCTGTTACTAAGTTTGACCGGCGATGTCTCTAGCGGCTCTGAACAGCAACTACAGCCTTTTCTACGGGAGCGTCGAGTATCCGTAGACTGGGAAACAGAAAATGATTTTCTTCGACGTATTGGGCTCCAAATAGCCCTTTTTCTGCCCAGAAGTAACGATCCGTAGTGTGTTCATTTCGCTTCACTAGCAACAACGCAGGTGGAAGTATCCCTGCTGATTGAATATACTTTCGTGCTGCTGTGACCGGTTTATCTTCGCCACTCTCTAGATTATACTGAGGCACATGCTCCAGAATCTTACGCCCTTCTTGGCGGCGGCGACTTTTGCGTTTGCGTCTTCTTGCCAACCTCTTTACCTCCTCTGTTTGCTGACCGTTGTAATGATAGTTACAAAAGCCGTCGAAAGTATATCTGCTTGAGTTCCAAATATCAATCTCTCTTCATATATTGATACAAATGTCTCAATTTTCCTTAACTACAGAGGTTAAGGCGGCTTGAGGAGGGATCATAAAGGAGAATTTTATGAGAAAAATTAGAAAAATTTATACTATTCTTAACGAAGTGTAATAATTGCTGATAGAGTTGGCGTTCTTCGTCCCTTTGCAGGGACTATAGCCCCCTCAAACTCCCCCGTTAAGATAGATAGAGAATCGGTAAGCTGCTGTGCCTGTAATTTGCTCTTGCCTCAGGCAAGAGCAAATAGGCAAGTTAAATGTAAGGGCAGCTGATTACTTTCAGGGTAAAGCGCTGTTATAGATAAGCCATCTTAATCTCATGTTCATTCCTGCCAGTTCAGAATTTGTCGCGCTTTGCCAATCGCAGGTGGCAGTGTTAACTCAAGGGCTGGGAGCGGCTTTGAGTGCTGTGTATTTAACCGAAGAACTGGTAGAGGGGAC
>DATNQP010000539.1:0-14277 GCA_036703965.1 Leptolyngbyaceae cyanobacterium | reverse complement strand
AAAAACAAATACCGAATTGAATCTGCCCGATACCAGAATTGGGATTACACCTCCAACGGCTATTATTTCGTTACCATCTGCACCTATAACCGAGAATATTTCTTTGGTGATGTTGTGGCAGACAAAATGCAGTTATCACCTATTGGCAAAATCGTAACTGAAGAATGGCAGAAAACTGCACAAATCCGTTCCTATATCGAATTGGATGAATGGGTTATCATGCCCAACCACCTGCACGGAATTATCATCATCAAAAATCAACCCCCACCACTTATTGTAGAGACGCCCCGGTGGGGCGTCTCCCAACAGGCGATATTCCACCTGGAGGAGACGTTTCACCCGGAGGCGACATTTCACCCGAAGGAGACGTTCCACCGGAACGTCTCTACGAAATCACGGTTAAAACCAAAATCTTTGGGGTCAATTCTTGGTCAAATTAAAACGGTTTGTACCAAACGCATCTGGGAAGCTGGATTTGATGATTTCGAGTGGCAAGACCGATTTTATGACCATATCATCCGAGATGAGCAATCTCTGCACAATATTCAGGAATACATTATCAACAACCCACTCAAATGGGAATTAGACAAAAATAATCCAGCCAATTTGTATATGTAAAACCGCATCCATCGTAGAGACGCCCTGGTAGGGCGTCTTCTTCCGGTGGGGCGTCTCTACCACACCGTCACCCTCGCAGAGAGACGTTCCACCGGAACGTCTCTACAACAATATAGACATCAACACCGGAAATATTGCCCCATGAATCCACCCCACCCCGACTCAGAAGAAGCCTTAGAACTCGACACCATCGCCCTATTTCAACAACTCGGCTACACCACCGCCAACTGCTACAACGAAATCTTTGGCGATGGTAGAGACGTTCCGCCGGAACGTCTCTACTTAGGGCGAGAAACCAGAAGCGATGTAGTGCTAATCTCCCAACTGCGTCCAGCCCTAGAAAAACTCAACCCCCACCTCCCAAAACAAGCCATCACCCTCGCCAAAGAGAAACCGGGACTGGACGTAAAATTCAAAGATGCCAGTAACAAGGTGCGAATCGTCTTTGTCTGCGCCATGTGGATGACAGGGTTTGATGCCCCCAGTTGTTCCACCATCTACCTCGACAAACCGATGCGGAACCACACCCTGATGCAAACCATCGCCAGGGCAAATCGGGTATTTGGGGAAAAGGTAAACGGGCTGATTGTAGACTATATCGGCGTGTTCCGCGACTTGCAAAAAGCGCTGGCGATTTACGGTTCGGCATCCGGTGGCGGCGTCGAAGAAGGCGATACCCCGGTACAATCCAAAGAAGCCCTGGTGGACGAATTGAGAAACGCGATCGCAGAAACTCTACAATTCTGTAGCGATCGCGGCATCAATTTCGACGAAATCCAAACCACAACTCAAGCCTTTGCCCGTACCAAGCTATGGAATGATGCCGTCGAAGCCATCCTAGTAAACGACGACTCTAAGCAGCGGTATCTGGCACTAACTCAGAACGTCACCAAACTCTACAAAGCGATTCTCCCAGACCCAGTAGCGGGTGAGTTCAATCCAACCTTATATGCTTTGGGTGAAATCACCAAGAGAATCAAAAACCTAACCCCACAGGTGGACATTTCCGAAGTCAAAGCCGCCGTTGAGGAAATTCTCGACGAGTCTATCGGTACTTTCAACTATGTCATCCCCGAATCCAGAGACGTTCCGGTGGAACGTCTCTACGTTGACCTTAGCCAAATTGACTTTGACGCCCTCAAAGCCCAGTTTGACAGGGGGTACAAGCACACCGAAGCTGAAAAACTAAAAGGGGCGATCGCCGAGAATCTGGAAGAAGAAGAACTAGCGATTGTTGACCTGCTGACAAAACCAGACATCACCTTAACCGAGAAGGAGAAGCTGGACGTTAAGAAGGTGGCAAAGAAACTTTTAGAAACCCTCAAGCAAGAAAAACTGGTGCTGGATTGGCGCAGGCGGCAGCAATCAAAGGCGGCAGTTAAGGTTGCGATCGAGGAGATATTAGACCAACTGCCCGAACGTTATTCAGCTGAAGTGTACCAGCGCAAGTGTGAAGAGGTATATCAGCACGTCTACGAATCCTATTCAGGGGCAGGACGCAGTATTTACAATACAGCGGCTTGAGAGTGCGAGCGCACAAAAACTGGAAGAAGAAGAACTGACAATTTCCGACTTGCTGACCCAAGCCGACATTACCTTAACAGTAAGTTGCTAAATGAACACAAGTGGCTTATCCTTCAACGGTGCAAATGCCTCGGCATCAAAGCGATACAAACTTGCTGGACGCCCTGCGCCTCGTGATACTTTAAGACCCGTATCAGATAGGAAACCTAGCTTTAAAAGACGACTGCGGAAATTAGAATAATCTGCGAAATTTTCTCCTAAAACAGTGGTGTATAGCTGATAGAGGTCACTTAGGGTAAAGACTTCTGGCAATACATCAAAGGCGACAGGGCTGTATTCCAACTTATTGCGTAGACGGCGATAACCATACTCCAGGATTTCATTATGGTCAAAGGCAAGCTGTGGTAGTTGTTCGATGGGATACCAGGCAATTCCGCTGACGCCATCGGCAATTAATTCCGCTTCTTCAAACCGCAGCAGTGCAAAGTAACTAACGGATAGGTAACGCACGCCAAAACTCCTCGGCGATTCCCGTGGGTCACGCGCTGGTCCACCGAAGGTATACAGTTGCTCTAAGTACAAGTTTTTGACCCGGATTTTCTCTGCCAGAATCCGATGCGCGGCATTTTCTAGAGATTCTCCGTGGCGTACCAATGTCCCTGGCAAACTCCACTGACCCGAAAATGGCTCATCCTGGCGCATCACTAAAAGCACCAGGACGCGGTTTTGCTGAGTATCGACGGAGAAGATAACGTTATCAACTCCAACTTTGAAGTCGGCTAGTGCTTTTTTATTTACCTGCTTGGTGCCGCGTCCTGGCATGCGTACAAATGCTCTTTATGGATATAGTCCTCAACGGGAGGCGTCAAAACTTCTGTGTCTCCATTCTCACGATACGCTGTGGAGGAAACGGCTGGTGCTTCGAGATCAGCGATCGCAACTTCTGCCCCTAACTTCCTCAATTCCTCAACTCCCGCCTCGTCTATTGCATATCCTGGGCGTGGCACCACCAGCAGCTGCACCTGCTTTAACAATTTATCAATTTGATACCATCGCGGCATCTGGTTCACCAAGTCAGAACCAATTACCAGCGTCAAGTCTACTTGTGAATCCCAGTGTTGTCGAGCTTGTTCAACGGTTTCCAGAGTTCGGCGACTGCTAAAGGCTTGGTATAGGCTAATATTCGGTCGAGCAATCTCTTCAATCAGTAACCTTAGCATCTTTGACCGATGTTCTAGCGATGTCGGGTGAGACTTAAAAGGATTATCCGACGCCCAAACCGCAACATGGTCGTAGTGATAGGATAGCCAATTGAGGATGGTTTGATGAGCGGAGGTTGGTGGGTCGGCACTGGTACCAAACAAAGCAATGTTAACCATAGTTGTTGGTTGTTGGTTGTTGGTTGTTAGTTGTTGGTCGGAAGAAGAGTTGAAAGTTGGAAGGTTCTCTCGCCGTGTTATAACCTTCAATTTGTTAACCTGCAACTTCAACTTTTTAAGGATGCTTCAACCTTTTGTCGTTGTTGCGTCGCTAAAGTTAGCTGCTGTAGGGCATCAGAGATTTCTACGGACAGCGCAGTCGGGTCATTGACTAGGCGTGTGGAGGCACACAGACTAGTAACTGAGGCAGTTGTGCGCTTTTGAATCTCAGCTAAGGGTTCTGGTGCTTGTACCCGTTGACCTTGTTTCATTACCAGTTGCAGCAGGGGTTGCTCGTTTTCTAGGGGCAATTCAGATGCTAATGCCAATCGGTCTTTAGTGAATTTGCCTCTGCTAGATTGGCGATAGATTTGCTTGCGTCCTGGATAAGTTGCTTTGTTATTCGCCTGCTTCATGGTGGCAATACCATCAATTTCGACAAGCTTGTACACTCCATTTACGGGTGTTCCGGTAACCAGTCGCGTCCCTAATCCATAGCCGTCGATGCAAGCACCAGCGCTTTTGAGTTTGGCAATTTCATACTCATCCAAATCGCCACTGGCAAATATTGTGGCATTCGGTAAAAGCGATCGCACTTTTTGCGACAACATCACTAAATCCCCTGAATCCAAACGCACGCCAGCAACTTGTATTTCCCCAGCTTTTTCCCGTTCTGCCAAACTTTGCGCCGCTGCTAGTGTATCGTAGGTGTCAATTAATAAGGGCGAATTACCGAAATAGTGGTAGAAAGCTGTAAAAGCATCTTGCTCACTCCCAGATATTGCCGCGATCGCCATTACCAAAGCATGAGCCATCGTACCACTCGGCTTGCGCCCTAACTTCAGTGCTGCCAACACATTTGAGGTTGCATCCAATCCTGCTGCCAACGCCGCCCGCGCCGCCCATAGAGAGGCTTGGGGACTAAACGCCCGCCTTGTACCAAATTCCAGTAACTTGGCTTGAGAACCCGCCACATCTCGCAGCCGTGCCGCCCTTGTCGCCACCATCGTCTGATAATTAATGGTATTCAACAGGTAAGTTTCCACTAACTGCGCTTGCCACAAGGGTGCATCCACCCGCAAGAACGGCTCCGACGCAAAAATTGCAGTTCCCTCCGGTACTGCCCAGACATCGCCAGTGAAGCGCCCCTCAGCCAATAGTAACCAGAATGGCGCGGGTGCCCCTTCAAAAATTTCTGTTGCTTGCAAAGCCTCCAACTGACTTTGAGTAAAGCGAAACTTTTCCAGGTAGTCCAGCACCTGTGCCAATCCCATTGCAATCAGGTAGCCAAACCCCTCCGGTAAATGCCGCACAAATAGCTCAAAAGATGCTGGTCGCTGTGCCAAGCCTTCACCCGTATAGCAAGCTGCCATCGTCAACTGGTAGAGGTCAGTTAATAGACTGTAATCCTCACTGCCAAGTGTCAGTTCTTGGTCTTCAAGTACCCTGGTTGCGGGAAGGTTGTCCGGGGGCAGGCAGGTTCGATCCGGAGAAATTATCATGGCTCAGCTCAGTTTAGGAGCAGGATTTATTGCTTCTATTATAGTAGTTAATACCAAAAATGCTGCCCTCTATAGCTATTGATCAGCCACTCCAACTCTCTAATTTTCCTCTTAATAAAAAGAAATAATTGCCTGAAAACTCTGCAAATAGGCTATTTTAACGAGTATGTGAGTTCAAAGCGGTTTTTGTGAATTTACACTAAATTCACATATTCTATAATTTACTTAATAGTATTTTTACCTAAAACTACGTAACAGGGCAAGGGTTGTAGAACGCTCAGCAACTGTTCCATCCAAAAATCTTTGCGGAAGATAAAGAAGCCTTAAAAATACTTTGTGACTTTCCAGAATAATTTTGCTTTTGACTCGACTGTTAGAGAAGTATTGCAAACATAATCAAACAAATGTTGCGAAACTACTCAAATGATAGAGACTTACTCATAATTAAAGAAGACGAGGTATAGGATTAACTTTGTCTCGCTTCAGCTCATCACTCAACTTCAACAGGAGAGTAGTTTTATGGGTATTTACAAAGTGTTTTACAGCATCACCCAATATATTTCTGAAGCTGTAGTCAGGATTTTTAGCCCTAATGACGATGCTTACCCAGCGATTGGGGTGCAACCCTTTAGTGGTGAAATCTTTCAGGGAAATAGAAGAGCAGATTGGTAGATATTGACAACAATTTTTAGTGTAAGTTTCAGAACACAAGAGTAACCTAAGCTGGTGGAGAGGAGTGATTCTCTTCACCAGCTTTTGTGGGAATCTGAAGAGAAGAACAAGGCGCAAGGCAATCGAACCCAAAAACGCGGGCTAGTAGTGAGTTATTTACTCTGCTTGTTGGCAGCCTGCTGCTGAGCGTAGTTCAGATTTCTTTCGTACTCCTGAACTTTGGCTAGGGCTTTTGCATAATTTGGACTGGATTTTGGCACTTTCTTTAAAAGAGTAATGGCACTGTTCCACTTGTTAACAACTAAATCCCAATCGTCCTTAGCGATAGCTGATTGAGTAATGACGGCTGCACTCATCGCTGTATTAACGGCTTCCCCAAATGGATCAGCTTGAGCCACTGGAATCGGAGTATGAGAAGAGGATTTTGGAACCACAGCAATAGGAGGAGAAGGGGGAGACGAGGTTTGAGTTGGCTCTTGGTATATTTCAGGCTGAGATATGGTTAATGTAGGCTTTATAGCAGAAAATACTCCTGAATTTGCCATAATGCCACTCCCTAGCAAGCTAATCAATAAACCAGAAAGCGATAATAAAAAACTTCTTCTGACGGATTTATTGCTCCATTTAATAAAAATAAAAACTAGAGCAGCAAAAGGGAGAAAGAACGAAGCTAAACCCCAAACGATATTGTCCATGAAAGCTAGGATGAGCGTCCAAAAACCTCCGATTATGGCTAATAAAATACCTAGGACAAATAAGACTATTCCTGGAATTAGCATTTGCGTTTCCTCTAATTGGTAAATGTTCATGAAGTTTCTGGCAAAAGGAAGTGGCACAACTTGTTAGTGCTACTTGTCTGTGCGATCGCTTATTTTTTCGGAAGCCTACCCCAAAACATCATTGAGTCTGAAAAGCTGCTGAATAGCTCGCTCTATCGCCTTGAGCTTTGATAAGCTCTGTTGCCTTTTCAACTTTGCGATCGCTTCTTTTTTATTGGCTTTCTGGTCTTACTTCCATAAAGCGATACCCAAGTTTTTATGAGCAACAGCATCATTGGGATTAGTGTAAAGAGGAGTTAAGTAGTCGGAAATTGCATTCAGCTACATCTCGTTCAGCAAGTGTCAAGATTGATAGTGTTAGTTCTGAAAAGAAGAACAAGTTCCAAGGCAATCGAATCCAAAAACACGGGCTAGTAGAGAGTTAGGAAATAGTTGAATTTTGTGGTTGTAATCTTGCACGGCTTGGTTGTAGCGCATTCTCTCAACAGCAATTCGGTTTTCAGTGCCGGTTAACTCATACTGGAGATTGATAAAGGCTTGACTTGATTGCATTTGAGGATTTATCCTTACGTAATCATTGAAGCGTTCTATCGCTTCAGAGACTTCTGCTGAGGCAGCCACTTTTTCTGAGGGAGTATTGGCTTGTAGGTAGGTTTCACGGGATTGTGTAAGTAGGGCGGCAAGTTGGGATTCCTGTTTGGCATAAGCTTGGGTAATGCTAACCAGATTGGGAATCAAATCGGTACGCCGAGAAAGCTGATTTTCTAATTGAGCCTTGGCTGCATCGGCTTTCTGGGCAGCACTCGATAAGGAGTTGTAAGTCCAGATTCCCCAGAGTGAAAAAGCTACACTCAAGCTTGCAAAAATTATGCCCAGCCTTTTTTTTCGCTCAGCTGCTTGTATTCGCTTTTGATGAATCTCTTGTACTGCTTGCTGAATAAACTCTGGTGGAATTTGCGCCTCTGAAGCTGCTTGCATTAACTCTTCGATAGAATAGTCCTGACTTTTCTGGGCATACAAGCGAGAGGCAGTGGCAAAAACTTCGGGAGCCATTTCTTCAGGAATTCGAGGATTTAAGTTACTCATAAACTAAGCTCAAAGGGTAACGTTGAAGATGATTTGGTTATTAACCGCCAGCACCGCCGCCACCCCCACCACCGCAACCACCACCACCGCAACCACCACCGCCGCCACCACCGCCGCCCCCACCATCACCGCCCCCACCACCACTGCTACTACTAATGCGAGGAATGATTTTTTCAGTTACCTTCTGATAAGAACAACATTGGCACGTATCAGTAATAAGTTTTTCCCCTTCACTGTACTCGGTGGCATTAACCAAAATCTCTTCTGTGCGCGTTACTGTCAACTCTTCACAGGTGGGACAAAGGCTAAAGTTCTTTGAATCAAGGACGTAGGCACGTAAGTTTATCCCTTTCGCTATTAGTTTGGGACGACATTTAGAACATTCCCATCCCTCAACTACGATACTTCCAATAGCTTGGGCAACAAATTCAGCGTCACTAAGGTGAGATAGTAGAGAGGCTGAGTCTAGTTGTGTTAGTGGCTGTTGACATTTATTACAATGTAAAGGCCGTATCGACCGAATCTTTCTATCCTTGTCAAAAATCTTTTTGGGATTTATAGACAGTGGAAAATAGAGAAGTCCCCCAATTATGAGAGCCAGTATTAATCCCGGCGCTACTGGTTCTAGAAATATGGAAAATACTGGTAATAATACAATGGCAAAGGGTGCTAAAAATACTAAAAGAAAACCTCCTCCGATCGCATATACGGCTATATAGAATGAATTTCCTAAAGCAATATTTTTAAATGCATCTGAGGGTTGCTTTCTAGGGCGATTCAACCAAAAAGAGAAGAGGACACTGTTCATTCCTCCTGCTATGGACGCAGCAGCCAGCCCTGCACCGAGATTTAGTGTCGCTGCAAATGTTGCACTGAAGAAACACAAACAGGCTAGATAATAAATTTTTTTGTCATGCTTATCTAATCCTTTTATGCGATCGCGTCCTTGTGGTGGAATCAAAACTGGACGACGGGACAGCACTAGCATTCCACCGCCACTAACGATTGCTAGTAGTATTCCACCGACTTTAAATAACGCAATGTACTTTTTATCGATAATGGGACTTGGTATCAAACTCGAAACAGGGATTTGAGTTGTGCTGGAATTAGGACTTTGATGGGGTTGAGATGTCTTTAAAACTTCAATCAGTTTTTGGGTTCCCACCAACGTACCGCCATCAAAATCACCCTGATTGAATTTCGGTCTAATCTGAGTTCTAATTAGATTGCCTACCTGAGCATCAGGCAAAATATCCTCTACACCATAGCCTGTCTCAATTTCTATGCGGTTATCGCCTTGGGAATACATAAACAGCACCCCATTGTCTTGGCCCTTCTTACCGATATGCCAGTAGTTAAACCAAGTCGTAGTAAACTCCTTGGGGGAACTGTAAGGCGAAGTTTCTGGCACTGTTACAACCATGATTTCAGAGCCGTTTTGGGCTTCTAACTCTGTAATCAAGCGGTTGAGTTCAGCTTCAGTTTCAGGACTAAGAATATTTGCCCTATCTGTCACCCAACCGCCTGTCTGTCGGGGACTCGGTACTTCTTGTACTGTTACTGCCAAAGTGGCTGGGGAGAAAGTAATGACGGCTAGATTGATTACACCCAGCCATAAAGTTTGCTTAAGCATAGAAAATCCTGGGGTATATAACCCGCTGAAATTGGATATAAGGGTTCAATTACTGGAACTGTTTAGTCGGCTTATTGAAATTAGGAAATGAGTTGGTGGGGCATTAGAGCACAGACAATTGAATAAAATCCACTCCAAGCCGTCACGATATTACTGTTAGCCTGGAAGGTAGATGCGTTGAGGGTAATTACCAACTCCCACCGCCACCGCCGCCACCACTATCACCGCCGCCGAAGCTCCCACCACCGCTATCACCACCGCTATAGCTGCCACCACCACTATCACCACCAGTAAAGCCGCCGCTACTGCTAGAGCTAGAAGGTGGAGGAGGGGGAGGCAGGCGAGGAATGGTTTCTTCCCTGTCTCGGCGATAGCCACAACATTGGCATTTATCGGTAATCAGACGTTTTCCAGAGCTGAACTGAGTAGCGTGTCTCAGAGTTTTCTTTGTGCGCTTTACTGTTAATTCCTGACAGGTAGGGCATTTGTTAAATTGATCTGAGTTCAATACACAGGCGACAATGTGAAATCCTAGTCCAGTTCGCGGCTGGCTACAGTTAGGACATTTCCAACCCTCAAACTTAACATTGCCGAGCTGTTGAGCCACTTCCTCTGGTTTGCTTAAATGTGACTTAAGTTGAGAAGCATCTACTTTTTCCATCGGCTTTTTGCAACTATTGCACAGGACACGATACTTGTTGCCACTAAGCCTCGTGCGCCCTTCCGGTTCAACAAAAACCTGACGACGACGTGTTGCATAAGCGGCAGTTCCAATCACTGCTGCCACCAATCCGCCTCCACCTAGCAGCCACCAAGGAAAGTTGGTATCCTGAGCAGGTTCCTCCAAAAGAGCAACGGAACCTTGAGGAGCTTCTAGGGCAACAACCAGTGCTTGCGTACCAGCTAGGGTGCCACCCTTAAAGTCCCCTTGCTTGAATCGCGGCGTAATTTTGGTGTTGATAATGTTGCCGACTTTGGCATCAGGCAAAATGGCTTCGACACCATAACCCGTTTCGACTTCCACGCGGCGATCGCCTTTGGAAATCAACAATAGGACTCCATTGTCTTTACCTTCTTTACCAATTCCCCAATAATTGAACAGCGCCGTTGTAAACTCCTTGGGTGAGGCAGATGGGGCCGTTTCTGGTACATTCACCACTGCCATTTCCGTGCCATTTTTACTTTCTAATTGAGAAATCACAGAATTGAGTTGAGCTTCTGTCGGCTCATCGAGAATTTCTGCCATATCCGTCACCCAAGTGCCATTAATCGCTTGGGGATTGGGTACATCTTTCACATCAAGAGCTAGTCCCACCAAGGGAAACAGGACAAAGGCAAGAGTAAACGGACTAGCCTTGAGCAAGCGTTGGAGTTGAAGCTGTAAAGGTTTCATAGCGTTTAACGTTCCTTATTACTGCTCATATCTCCACAATCGTTGATGGGCAGAGGTATTCCTAGATCAGCTTCGGATCAGTAAGAGGATCATTTAAAATTGATCTTGACAAACACAAGTCAAGGGCTTATGTCTGAAACTCTCAGAGCTTCTACACCCGGACTAGCCAGAATTAAGCAAGCCAGAAAGGAAAGGCGGTGGAACGTGGATGACCCCAACTGGCTTGAGGAAGCGAGTAGAGTTTTGGGGATAAATTGGGAAGCAGCAGGCTATCTAGCGGAGGGGATTTCTGAAGGAACTTGGAGGCGTTTTTTGGCAGGAATACGTCCCATTAATGCTGAGGCTTTTAGGGCTTACAGTGAGGTGCTTGGACTCAACTGGCAAGAACTCATCACTCACGGTGCCATTCCAGACTGGGGAGAAGCACCGGAGGCTGGTGTTTTCTATGGACGCACAGAGGAACTGGCGACACTAAGACAGTGGATTGTCACAGACAAGTGTCGTCTAGTTACCCTGCTGGGGATGGGAGGAATTGGCAAAACGGCTTTAGCGGTAAAGTTGGTAGAGTCGATTCAAGATCAATTTCAGTATGTCATTTGGCGATCGCTGCGTTATGCTCCACCGCTAGAAGACCTTTTAGCAGAGTTAAGCCGATTCCTCTCCAATCAGCAACAACCTGAGTTACCATCTGGTGTCAGTGCGAGATTATCCCAACTCATCGATTGTTTGCGAAAACAGCGATGCCTGCTGGTACTCGATAATTTTGAAGCAATCCTGCACAATGGCGAATCGCTGAATGAGACAACTCCCCACCGTATTGGAGCGTATTTGGCAGGTTATGAGGCGTATGGTGAACTCCTTAAACGCCTAGGGGAATCGCAACATCAAAGTGCGATCGCGGTAATTAGTAGAGAGAAACCTAGAGAAATCGCCTCAATAGAAGGCAATCGGCTACCTGTTCGCTCTTTCCAGCTGAATGGTTTACAAGAGCTAGAAGCACGGGAAATCTTAAAAGATAAAGGTTTATCTGGAGAAGAAAATTGGGGAGTTTTGATTCAACTCTATCGAGGCAACCCTTTAGCACTAAATATTATTTCAAATGTTATTCGAGAATTATTTAATAATGATGTTTCGGGATTTTTGAAACAAAACACTTTAGTAATGACTGGAATTAGCGATATATTAGAGCAACAGTTTAAGCGATTATCGCGTTTAGAAAAAGAGATTCTTTACTGGCTGGCAATCTATCGTAAGCCAGTTTTATTATCACAATTAAAAGCCGATATTTTGCCCTCAGTAAATAACTCTCAGTTAATCGAAGTACTACAATCTCTGGGAGGGAAATCGCTCATTGAAAAAAGTACAGAACCGAGTGAAGTCCTTTTCACTCTCCAACCTGTAGTCATGAAGTATGTCAATAACCAATTAGTTGAGCAAATTTGTGAAGATATTTGTGAAGAAAAATTGGGAATTCTCAGAAGTCATACTATAGTCAACGCGCAGGAAGACACTATTAAAGAATTTCAATTTAAACCTATACTGACATCAGTTAAAGAACAGCTCATCACAGCCTTCAGAAGTGAAAACCGTGTTTTAGAACACTTAAAGAGAATTTTATCTATGCTGCAATGCCAACCTCCCCTAGAAGTAGGGTATGCAAAAGATAATATTCTTAAACTCCTTGCTGAATTAGAGCCGGGTTGTTAAACAACCATCACACTGAGCCTCGTATGAGCTACTGCCTTAACCCCAACTGCTCTCATCGCGAAAACCCCGACAATTTAGAATCTTGTCAAAGTTGCAATACGAGATTGCTCATTAATAATCGGTATCAAATCGTTAACCCTCTGCGCGTTGGTCAAGCCAACAATAGCGAAGTATTTGAAGTAAAGGATTTAGAGAAACGGGGAACCTCAAAAGTTCTAAAAACCTTGGCACCTAGACATAATACTAGTGACTTCGGTAAATTATTTGCGAGAGAAGCAATAGCTTTAAAGTGGTTAACAGAGCGGCATCCTCATCCAGGAATTCCTAAAGTCGAAGCAGAAGGTTACTTTGAATTTGCGATTGGTAATGGCTTCAAGACATTAAAATGCTTGGTGATGGAGAGAATTGAGGGGCAAAACTTAGAGGACTGGTTAAATCAGAATCAGCCTGTCTCTCAAGAACAAGCACTCAACTGGCTACAAGAACTTGCCAAGATTTTGGATAAAGTACATGGACAAGAGCTTTGGCATCGGGATATCAAGCCATCGAATATCATGCTTAAACCCGATGGGCAACTAGTATTAATTGATTTTGGTTCAGTTGGAAGTGGGAGAACACAAATCTATTCGGTTACCTACACTCCACCGGAACAAATGAGGGGCGATACAGTTTTGCAGTCCGATTTTTTTGCCTTAGGGCGCACTTTTGTTTATTTACTCACAGGAAAACAGCCTTTTGACTTGCCCACAGACTCTCAAGGCAGGTTGTGTTGGCGTGACCAAGCAACACAGGTGTCCCGAAACTTGGCAGATTTGATTGATAATTTGATGGCACCCTCGCCTAGAGATAGACCTAGAGATACGCAAGTTCTTCTGCAATGCATAGAAAAAATTAAAGTTCCCTTTTGGAAGAGACTTCCCAAGTTGCTGCGGGGCAAATTCGCCATTAAGTCTCTCCCTATATGGCTCACAGGCAGCACTATCCTTTTAGGGGGAGGTGTTTTGATTTGGCATTACACCAGACCTCAGTTTGTTGACTCTATAGGAAACAATTTAAGTTTTGGCGAAGAAATTCTTGTTCCTGGTACTCTTGTAGCGGAAAAGCAAGCGGGAGTTGAGGCTTTTCGGCGGGGGAATTACGATCAGGCAGTTAAGTGGCTACAGAAGGCAAGACAAGAACAACTCAATGACCCAGAAACCTTAATTTACCTCAATAATGCGCGGACTCTGCTCACCCATACAAACTATTATACAATTGCTGCAATAGCTTCCTTGAGCAACCCAACCCTGGATACAACACAGGAAACTCTGCGGGGAGTTGCTCAAGCTCAAGATGAGTTTAATGCTAGTCTCAAGCCTGGGCAGCCGGGATTGAAAGTGTTGATTGCAAATGATAATAATAATCCTAACCAGGCTAAGGACATTGCAGAGAGCTTAGCATCTAAAGCGGATATTTTAGCGGTTATTGGTCACTACACCAGTGATTCAACCCTAGCGGGTATGGAGGTTTATAAAAAACATCAGTTGAGCTTGATTTCTCCCACTAGCAGCTCCGATAAACTTACAAACATCAGCCCTTTTTTCTTTCGTACCATACCCAGCGATGAGGTGAATGGTCAAGCTTTGGCTAGCTACCTGCTCAAGACAGTCAAGCAGCAGAAAGCAGCCATCTTTTATAATCCGAAAAGTACTTACAGCATCTCTCTAGAGAATCAATTCCGAGAAAAATTCTCTGTAGGGGGAGGACAAGTGGTGGCGGGGTTTGATTTGTCTAATTGTCTCCTCGATCCAAAGGCTGCCATAAACAAAGCTGAAAAATTAGGAGCTAAAAGCTTTGTTTTAATACCAGATGCTAATGTCGATCCCTGTGCCTTTCGCAATGCGTTAAAGGCACTCAGATACAACCAGGGAAGTTATTGGACAGTGGGAGGAGATACCCTCTACAC
>DATNQP010000538.1:0-6921 GCA_036703965.1 Leptolyngbyaceae cyanobacterium | reverse complement strand
GACAGGCGGTGTATTCAACGCTTGAGCAAAAATATCGACGCCTCCGCAAGGAGCTGATTGCTGGTGCGATCGCGCTTTTTGGAGTCGCCCTGATCGGCAGCTTATGGTATCGCTTAGTAGAGGGCTGGTCGTGGTCAGATGCTATCTACATGACTGTAATCACTTTGGCAACAGTTGGTTATGGAGAAACCAATCCTCTAGGCGATCGCGGACGTATATTTACCATCTCCTTAATCTTGATGGGCATCGTCAGCATTGGCTACATCGTGAATCGGTTTACAGAAGCCCTAATTCAGGGCTACTTTCAAGATGGAATTCGACTGAGGCAACGGCGACGCTTGCTGGACACTTTAACTGAACACTACATTCTGTGTGGGTATGGGCGCACTGGGCGTCAGATTGCCCTGGAATTTAAAGCCGAGGGTATCCCGTTTATAGCGATAGACTCTGAGCTTGAGCAGGTACTGGTGGCACAGGAGTTGGGTTATATAGCGGTGCAGGGTGATGCAACATTGGATGACACGCTCCTCGAAGTGGGAATCGAGCGTGCAATCTGCCTGGTGGCAGCGCTACCTTCAGATGCGGAAAATCTTTATACTGTGTTGTCGGCAAAAACTCTCAACCCACAAATCCGGGCAATTGCTCGTGCTAGTACGGAAGAAGCTTTGAAAAAGCTGCAACGGGCTGGAGCAGATGCTGTTGTCTCTCCCTATATTACCGGTGGCAGGCGGATGGCAGCAGCAGCGCTTAGACCGCAAGTGCTGGATTTTATGGATGGCATCCTCACGGGGACGGATCGGGCTTTTTATTTAGAAGAATTTTTGATCGATCCCCAAGTTTGTCCTGCTGTTGGCCAAACGCTCAGAGAAGCACGCTTGCGATCGCAATCGGGTGGGTTGGTTCTTGCGATTCGTCGTGCAGATGGCACTCTTATTGGAGGCCCAACTGGCGAAACCCAATTACTGGCGGGAGATTTGTTAATCTGCATGGGTACGGCAGAACAGTTACGACAACTCAGCCAAATCCTCATTCCCATTCGTTCGCGTGGGGTGCGTCCGCCTAAAAATACTTAGGGATACCGAGTTGCGCTCAGCAGTATCCCTTAGCACAAGTCACCTTTACACAAGTTTATATCTCTCAGGAGAGAGAATCCTCGCCTCATGAATGGTAATTTCCGATTGATTAATGTAATGTACCCACCCCGCTCTTGACATCTGCGAGGTGGTTTTTTCTACCATAAAAGCTATTCAGTCGCAGACTTTAAGATGCTTTTACTGATTACCTTCGCGGCATACATTAAGCCTTGGTTTAGGACTGTATCTGTGGGGTGGAAATCATCATCGCTCATGTCTAGTCCAGCTTCAATGCATTTACTGGCACTTCGTCCCAGGAATTGACAGTTCTCAGACGAGCCACCCAACCCGCTGACTTTTGCACATCAGTTAGATTTTGTTCAAAAGAGTCATGGCAATCCTTTGCCTGCTGTTCATCGCAACAGGCAATACAAGAATATACAAGACCCGATGGATCAAGCTGTTCATTTACCCAAATAGTCATTATGCCCCTCCTCTCAAGCTGAAATGCATTGCTTAATTTTAAGTATATGTACTTAGTTTCTACAATGCAGGGAATAGTTCCTGCAAGAGAAAGGATACACTTGTTGACAATTTCTCAGCATCCGCAACATCATCTGTAACAGCAGTTCATTTTTCAACAGGTTGGTTGATAGTGTTGGGGGAGGTACCGGCGGCTAGCTGAGTAAGAGAATCGCCAGTCACCCTACAAATGCGCCAGTCTGGCAAGACTGAAGCCCCCATAGTTTCATAAAAAGCGATCGCAGGTTCATTCCATACCGCTACCAACCACTCTAAGCGCCCACAGTTGCGCTCCACCGCTAACTGAGCCAGGTAGGTGAGCATCGCCTTACCCATACCCTGACGCCGATAGTCTGGCAAAACAAACAAATCATCCAGATACAGCCCTGGCTTGGTTAGAAATGTGGAATAGTTGTGCAAAAAGGTGGCAAATCCCACCCCTTGCTCCTCTACTTCTGCCAGAATTGCTTCAATATAAGTCCGCTTACCGAATAGATGCTCCTTCAGTTCATCAGGATTCCCTGTGAGTGTGTGTAATTTCTTGTCAAACTCCGCTTTGCCTTGAAGCAAACGAAATAGCACTGGCATATCCGCTGGGACAGATGGACGCAGCATTAAAGATGGTTTCTCGCTTGCTAACTGAGTCAGCAACTCATCAGT
Source organism: Leptolyngbyaceae cyanobacterium (assembly GCA_036703965.1). Classification (GTDB taxonomy): domain Bacteria; phylum Cyanobacteriota; class Cyanobacteriia; order Cyanobacteriales; family Coleofasciculaceae; genus DATNQP01. Next base: position 4,666 of record DATNQP010000538.1, on the reverse strand, counting down.
AATGCGGCAAATTCGATTAGCTTCCAGAATTGAAGCTCCCATGCGATGATAAAAATCGATGGCAGGCTCGTTCCAGTCCAGCACACTCCACTCCAGACGCCCAGCACCACGGGAAACAGCCAACTGAGCCAGATAGCTCAGGATAGCCTTACCGATACCCTTGCGCCGAAATTTTGGAAGCACAAATAAGTCTTCTAAATAAATTCCTCGCTGAGTCAAAAAAGTAGAGTAGTTGTGGAAAAACAAAGCAAATCCAGCGGTTTTTCCTGACCATTCTGCCAAGATTGCTTCCGCATAAGGACGAGAACCGAAAAGGTGTTCTTTTAGAGCCTCAGCATTACCAACAACGGCATGGGAAAGTTTCTCATATTCTGCTAGAGCCTGAATTAATTCAAATAGAATCGGTACATCTGCCGGTGTTACGGGTCGTAAAGTCAACTCAGAAGACAAAGACATTGTTGAAGCAATTGTTAGTTGATCTAGGAGCAAAAGAATAAATCATCCTAACAAGAGTTGTAGGGGCACCGCATGCCGTGCCCCTACGATAGCCAATGGATAGTTATTTTTCTGGAGGTCACTAAGTCTCTTAGCTCAGCCAACCTTGCAAGCGTCGGGCAACTTGGGGACGGCGCAGTTTACGCATAGCTTTGCTTTGAATCTGACGTACCCGTTCGCGAGAGAGATTGAACATACCGCCTACTTCTTCTAGGGTGTAGGGTTCGCTGCTGGCTAAACCGTAGCGTAGAGAGATAACATCTTTTTCCCGCTCAGTCAGGACATCACTCAGAACCTCCCAAATTTCCTGACGCATCATTGTTTCGCTCATCTGCTCTTCAGGCAAGCGTAGTTCATTGTCTTCGAGCAAATCTACCAATTCAGTGTCTTCTCCCTTACCAACTCGATGGTTGAGAGAGAGCGATCGCCTGCGTAACTGTAGCAACTGACGCAAATGAGAGGGCGAAATATCTAAAGCTTGTGCTAGTTCCTCTTCATTGGGATTGCGTTGTAGTTGTTGCTTGAGGTCGCGCTGGGCTTTTTTGAGTTTATTTAGCTTTTCAACAATATGGATTGGCAAGCGGATTGTGCGGGCGTCGTTAGCAATTGTGCGGGTAATCGCCTGACGAATCCACCAGTATGCATAAGTAGAGAACTTGTAGCCTTTGTCTGGGTCAAACTTTTCTGTTGCGCGATTCAATCCCAAAGCACCTTCTTGAATCAGATCCAGGAAAGGAACTCCTCGGTTGAGATAGCGTTTAGCAATTGAGACAACCAATCGCAAGTTAGAGCGAATCATTTTGCGCTTCGCTACACGGCCCCGATAGAGGCGACTTTCCAACTGACGCTCTGTCATATTCACAGCTTGACCAAGCTCTGCCTTCGTTGGTTTGCGACCCAACTCCTTCTCTAACCGTTGCTGGATTTCATCCATTTCCACTAGAAATTGGACACAGTTGGCTAACTCAACTTCTTCTTCGGGCTTTAGGAGTGGGTAACGCGCCATTTCTTTGAAAAAAGCACCCACAGTATCATCTGAGCTAGTTTTTTGGTACCCGGATGAACGACCTGCTGCTAGAGCATCACCTGCGTCAGAAAGCTCGACTTCCACAAGATTTAAATCAGCTTCCTCCACTACGACATTGTCAGCGTGAGAAAAATCTGTATCTTCTGTAAACTTGAGAGTATCAGCTTGGTTCAATTCAGCAATATTCATAGCAAGGTTTGATTTGGGACGATTATGAGGGACTGTGAGAAGGTTGGCGGTGCTAAATTCTGTATCAAGGTAGAGGAGAAAGAGGCTTTCCTTGATGCAAGTTTTCGACAACGAGACTGCCTGCTTGTGTAAAAAAATACAAAATTGGAGAGAGGTCGGGTAACAGAGGCGATCGCTTCCAAATCATTAGAATTAATTTTCTAGCCTTTGGGAAGGGAAAATATTGTTTCTAAGACTAGCAGATGCCACTTGGCTAAATGTGACCTTTATGACCAAATGGCGAACGAGTTGGCTGTAGTTACGACTTGGGAAAAACAAGCGCTTATATAGGAAATAGGAAGACAAAAGTCAAGCAGGCAGCTTTCGGAATTCTTATATCTGATAAGAGTTTTTACATTTCACAATAATAAACCTACAAAAATCTGGACTACTGAACCTAGGCTGACGAGGATAACTCGTTACCCATCTCAGCGAAATCGACTTTTTGAATTGACTTTGCTATAAGTCCAGGATCTCATACGCCTTAGGCTAACCTCTCTACCAATAGTGAGAAAATTTGCCAATTTTCCTGATGCAGCAGATTGAAGGAGATGGGAAGATTGGGCAAGACGGTTTCTGGGATTGGGGACTAGATACTGGGAAGTGGTGAAACAGCCAACTCTAATACTCCTCCCACGGTCTACTCCCTACTCCCCGACCGAGTACTAGCGATTTCTCGACTTGAGCCAGCTAGAATTGACACTGGTCGTCATGCATCTTACTCATTCATCAGTTGCAAGAATTTTTGGTAAGCAGGATTCACGATATGTCTAATTCGCGCTTGGGTCTGGTAGTGGCTGAGCCTGGGGCGTCTTATCAATCCGGTGGAGGTCAGAATCGGTGGATTGAAGTGCTGGTGGATTGTCCAGGGACACAGGGACTGTTTACTTATCGAATACCGTCAGACTTATCAGTTAGCCCAGGGGATGTTTTGAGTGTGCCATTTGGGGCACAAGTGCTTGGGGCGATCGCAATTCGGAGTGTGGACTCTCCACCGGCTGATTTGGCACTAGAGAAAATCAAGGAAGTCGAGGAGGTTGTCAGTGCTGGGTTCTTCCCAGCCTTTTATTGGCAGTTATTGGAGCGAGTTGCTCAATATTACTGCACACCCCTGATGTCAGTAATACGTGTTGCTCTGCCACCAGGGTTGCTTTCGCGATCGCAGCGTCGAATTCGTCTCAACTCGCCTGCAATCCCAACGGGTGCTAGTACCTTTGTCAGTCCAACTGCCCGTCAACTCTTGGCGCTTCTCCAAGCTCAACCGAATGGAGACTACAGCTGGCAATATGTTCAACGCCAGGTGAGAGGCGCAACTAAAGGATTACGGGAATTACTCAAACGCGGCTGGGTGGAAAGTTATCTAGAACCCCCCAAACCCTCACGCCCCAAACTACAGAATGCCGTGACATTGGTTGCCAGTGGGTTTCCGGTTGACCTAACTGAACGGCAACGGGAAGTCTTGGAAGTACTGCGGCGTCGTGGCGGTGACTTGTGGCTAACAGAGTTATTGCAGATTTGCAATGTTACTTCCTCTGTAGTTAAGGCATTGGAACAGAAAGGCTATGTTGTCATTCAACAAAGGGAAATATTACGGAGTGCCACAGAACCTGCACTCGCTGGAGATAAACCCAAGGCATTGACAACGTCACAGGCTGGGGCTTTGGAGGTTATCACTAATCTTGAAGGCTTCTCCCAAGTGCTGTTACATGGGGTTACGGGTTCCGGGAAGACAGAGGTCTATTTACAAGCGATCGCTCCCCTATTAAAACAAGGAAAGTCTGCCCTCGTCCTTGTGCCAGAGATTGGTTTAACCCCCCAACTAACAGACCGTTTTCGCGCTCGTTTTGCGAATAAAGTTTGCGTCTATCACAGCGCCCTCTCGGATGGCGAACGCTATGATACCTGGCGGCAGATGCTCACGGGTGAACCACAGGTTGTGATTGGTACCCGAAGTGCAATCTTTGCACCCTTGCCTCAACTGGCTTTAATTGTCTTGGATGAAGAACACGACTCCAGCTTCAAGCAAGACCAACCCACCCCTACTTACCACGCCCGTACTGTCGCACAATGGCGTGCAGAATTAGAAAACTGCCCCCTCATCCTAGGTTCTGCTACTCCCTCTCTGGAAACTTGGGTGAGCATTAGAGAACAAGGAAACCAGATTGTAGGGGCGGGTTTAGAAGACAACCTATCGGGAAAACCAATAACCTTTCAACAAAACCCGCCCTATTCCGAGGAACAGTCCCCAATCCCCAATCCCCAATCCTACTACCTCTCTCTCCCAGAGCGCATTCAATCGCGACCCATGCCGCCGGTGGAAATTGTGGACATGCGGCAGGAGTTACAGCAAGGGAATCGCTCGATTTTTAGCCGTTCTCTCCAAGACGCATTGCAACAGTTGCAAGAACAAGGACAACAGGGCATCTTATTTATTCACCGACGCGGACACAGTACATTTGTGTCTTGCCGCAGCTGTGGATATGTCGTGGAATGTCCTCACTGTGATGTCTCGCTCTCCTATCACTACACCCATGAAGGGGCAGCTGAGTTGCTCAGGTGTCACTACTGTAACCATGTGCGATCGCATCCTCGGAGTTGTCCGGAATGTGGTTCCCCCTATTTAAAATTCTTCGGTAGTGGCACCCAACGAGTTGCTCAGGAGTTAGAACGGCAGTTTCCCCAGTTGCGCCTCATCCGATTCGATAGCGATACCACCCGTACCAAGGGTGCCCACCGGACACTGCTGACACGATTTGCGAACGGAGAAGCTGACCTTTTAGTGGGTACGCAGATGCTTACCAAAGGGCTGGATTTAGCTCAGGTAACTTTGGTGGGCGTCGTATCAGCCGATGGACTGCTGAATTTAGCAGACTACAGGGCAGCAGAACGGGCATTTCAAACTCTCACTCAGGTTGC
>DATNQP010000537.1:0-4900 GCA_036703965.1 Leptolyngbyaceae cyanobacterium | reverse complement strand
TGAGGTTGGCACCGTTCAGATTCGTACCCGTAAAATTCACACCAACAAGGTTGCTATTCATCAGATTGGCACCACTGAGGTTCGCATTTTCTAGATCAGCACCAATCAAGTTAGCTCCTCTCAAATCTGCACCGCTGAGGTTAACATTTTTGAGGTCAGTCCCACCCAAGTCACACCCTGAGCATGTCCCAGTTCTGAGCAACTGTATAACATGAACCGGATTTCCTGCCGACGCTGGTGCGGCTAACCAAAGAGGTACTAGTGCAGCTATGCAGAAACAAGTGACCCGTGAAGAAGGGGCAACAGAGAAGAGGTGAGAGGCAAGAGAAGTTTTTAGAACTGGTGGGAAACTTTCGCCGCGCTGCACTAGTAGGGTAGCCAGGGAGAAAATTTGGAGTTTCATCTTGTGTAACAGAGGACATTACTTAATATAGCTTTTAGTGTTTAGAGATTAGCCGTTAGTGAGTGGGAGGTCTTTCTAGAATTGTGGTCAATTCTTCTCTCCAACAAGTTGTTAAAGTTAAGCAAAAGAACCTCATAGCTCTCAGCTAATTGCTAGTGCAAAATTGCAATAATAACGACTGTACTTGCATAAGTCCTGGACTTTTTATTCGGCAGTACTACCTTGCTCACCGGAAGGCGAGAGCTGCTTGTAGATGCATGCTCTATGTCTCTTTCTTCAACTCCAAAGGAAGAGTGATCAAAAGCAGACACTACGATCTTAAGGTTTATTCTTAGTCAAAACCCTCTATCGCTCTTCTAAGAAACCATTCTGATTTCTTAGCTTTGTCAGTTTGTTCCCTAATGCTTACGAGAAGTGAAGCTTCAAACATTTCTGCTAGCTTTAGCTAAGCTTGTGACAACAGCAACTAACTCGGCTGGCTCTACGGGTTTGGACACATGGCTTTGGAAGCCTGCGGCGATCGCCTGTTGATAGTTAATTTCTCCGGCATAGGCGCTGAGAGCGATCGCCGGAATCTGCCCTCCCTGCTCTGGCGGTAGGGTTCTTACCTGTTGCATCAGCATATATCCATCTATATCCGGCATCCCGATATCGCTCAATAGCACGTCGGGTACAGATTGAGTTAAAGCGGTGAGTGCCTCACCCGCTGAGCTAACGGCTCTCACTCTCGCTCCATATTGCTGGAGCAAGAAGGTAACAAACTCCCTTGCGTCGGTATCATCATCGACCACTAAAATCTCTACGCCATGCAAATCTAAGGATGGCTCAGGCTGTTCAATGTCTTGCTCTGTCTGGGGTTGGCACCCTATAAGTGGGAGTGTGACGGTAAAGGTTGCTCCTTGCCCCTCACCGGGGCTATCTGCTTGGACGGTTCCGCCATGCAGTTCGACTAGGTGACGCACGATCGCCAGTCCTAACCCCAGTCCACCAAACTTCCGGGTGGTGGTCGCATCGGCTTGGCGGAAGTAGTCGAATACATAAGGTAGGAAGTGAGTAGGGATACCCTTACCCGTATCGCTGACCGTGATTTGGGCTTGAGAACCAATGCACTCCAGTCGGATATCTACCCGCCCTCCTTGGGGTGTAAACTTAATCGCGTTGGAGACCAGGTTCCAAACGACTTGCTGTAAGCGGCTGGCATCACCCGAAACTTGCCCCACCTCTGATTCAAGCGTTGTATACATCTGAATTGATTTAGCTTCAGCCGCCAGACGCACCGTTTCCATCGCTGCCTGAATGGTGCATGTCAGAGTAACTGGAGTAACGTTCAGGCTGAGCTTGCCTCGCAGAATCCGGGAGACATCCAGTAAATCCTCAATCAGTTCAGCCTGCAACTTGGCATTGCGTTCGATGGTTGCCAAAGCTTCAGTTGTCTTGGCGGCATCAAACTTTCTGGTCTGAAGTAACCGTGACCAGCCCAGGATGGGATTGAGGGGCGATCGCAGTTCGTGAGACAACACTGCCAGAAACTCATCTTTGATGCGGTTGGCTGCCTCTGCCTCAACCCGTGCTTCCTGCTCGCGGGCAAGGAGTGCAGCGCGTTCTACCTCCGCTTGCTTACGCTCAGTGATGTCCAGCACGATCGCAATCACGTTCTCGGGCTTACCAGATGAGTCACGAGTGGCAGCGACGTTGTTACTGACCCAAACCTCAGATCCATCTTTGCGGATGTAACGCTTGTCGATCACAAACTCTTGGCCTTGTGTCACCAGACGTTGAAAAAGCTCGGCATTGCGGGACTGATCGTCAGGATGGGTGATGTCTTGCTTGCGTTTCTGTAACAGTTCCACCATTGAGTAGCCCACAATGTCGCAAAATCGCTGGTTGACTAGCAAGAATTGACCCGTCAAATCACTTAGCGCGATGCCTGCGGTTGCCTGATTCACGATCACGCGGAATCGCTCTTCACTGGTGCGTAGTGCCTCTTGGGCCCGCTTGCGATCGGTCACATCCTGGAAGACCACAACTGCTGCAACAATTTGCCCCTCACTGTCCCGAATTGGAGCTGAGTTCACATTCATGAAAATGCGGCTCCCATCCCCCCGGTGTAATTCAATTTCTTCATTGGTCACCGTCTCGCCCGTTTGTAGCGATGTCCTAAGAGGACGACCTACGGTTCGCGTGAGTGGATAGTCTTCAGCTTTGTAAGGTTGACCGTCTAGATGAAAGCCTTCAAAGGCTGTAACCTGGTCATACTCCACCAGTTGTAGCGATTGTTCGTAGTCATAGCCAACAATTTGTTTGGCTTGTTCGTTGGTGAGAACCAATTTGCCCGAAGCCGCATCTGCAATCATCACGCCCGCAGGCATCTGCCGTAAAACTGCCTCGAATCGAGCACGTTCGATCGCCAGTTCTTGGAGCAGTCGTTCTCGATCAGCTTCCGCTTGTTTGCGCTTAGTGATATCAACAGAAACACCGACCATCCGCTCGGGTTGACCATCCACCCCTGGGTAGATATTTCCCCAAGTACTGAGCCAGCGCGTCTTACCATCTGGGCTTAGTATCCGATAATCCATTGAGAGCGGCGTTTCGTTTGCGATCGCCCCAACGACCGCCTGCTGCAAACGTTCCAGATCGTCCGGATGCGTTAACGCTATGAAATCATTGAGCGATCCTTCCCGGAAACCACAGACTTCACGAGCCACTTCAGAACAAACAGCCCACCTAGTTTTGTAGTCGAGTTCCCATACAAACATCTGAGCAGCAGTCAGAGCAAGTTGCAAACGCCCTTCGCTTTGACGTAGGGCTGCCTCTGTCTGCTTGCGATCGGTGATTTCCGTAACCAGGATTGATACGCCACTTGCGGACGGATAAACGCGGTTCTCAAACCAGCGCTGCCAGGACGAATAGTAGTACTCAAATTGAACAACCCTTTGCTCAGCAACGGCACGATGTAGTTCAATGTATAATTTGCTCTCCAGTGTTTCCGGAAAGACATCCCAGATACATTTACCTAGTAAGTCTTCTTTACTTATTCCTACGGCTTCCACGACGCGGTCATTGACGTAGGTGTAGCGCCATTGGCGATCCAGCACCAAGAACTGATCATTGATACTGGCTAGGACACTTTCCAGATTGGCTTGGGCTGACTGTGCCGCACTTCGTGCCGCTTCGCTAACAATTCGTAGCTCCTGCTCTCGGCGCATCGCTTCCTGACGCATCTGAGCCAGTTTCAGCGTTGCCTCGACACGAGCCAGCAGCTCACGGGCAGAAAAAGGCTTAATCAGATAATCATCCGCGCCCGCTTCTAGACCTTCAATGCGAGACTCTTCCCCAGCACGGGCAGACAGTAAGATGATGGGGATTTCGCGAGTACGCGGGTCAACCCGCAGCTCTCGCAACAACCCCAAACCGTCTAGCCCCGGCATCATCACATCCGTCAAAACCAAATCGGGAAGCTGCTGACGAACAGTGGCTAAGGCGGCAACCCCATCTACCACGGTTTCCACTTCATACCCTTGGCTGACCAACAGCCGTTTCACATAGTCACGCATATCTGCGTTATCGTCAGCCAGAAGAATTTTGGCAGAGGGCGAGAGGGGGAGACGCGGAGAGGGGGAGACGCGGGGACGCGGAGAGGAACTCTCCAAATTCCCCGCGTCCCCGTGTCCCTGTGTCCCCGTGTCCTCTTCTGGTAGCCAACGCAAAGCTTCTTCAACATAAGTTGCAGCCCCCATTGCGGTTGAGGCAAGGGTGCGGGTTGTACCAATCTGATCGCTGGGGATGTGGGCGTAGCCTGTAGGAATTAAGACAGTAAAGCAACTACCTTGATTGACAAGGCTACTGACATGAATCGTGCCACCATGCAGTTTGACCAGTTCTTGCACTAACGACAGACCAATGCCTGACCCTTCATAGGTTCGTCCCCTTGCCCCTTCCACCCGATGGAATCGCTCGAATAAATGCGGGATTTCTTCTGATGGAATCCCAGTACCTGTGTCTCGTATTTCTAACTCAACATGCTCATCCGCCCAACGTAGGGCAACGGTAATTTCTCCCTCCAACGTGAACTTAAAGGCATTGGAAAGTAGATTAAGAACAATCTTTTCCCACATTTCCCGGTCTACATAAACAGGTTCAGGGAGTGAGGGACAGTCCACACAAAGGCGCATTCCGGCTCGTTCGATCGCGGAGCGAAACATCCCTGCTAAATCAGCTGTGAGCATCGCCAAGTCCGTTGGCTCATACACCGCCTGAACTCGCCCTGCCTCAATACGGGAGAAATCCAACAGCGTATTCACCAGCTTTAGCAAGCGCAGGGAGTTGCGGTGAGCAGTTCCGAGTTGAGAGCGATCACTAGGCGTCGGTCCTGCTGGGTTGGCAAGCATATCTTCCAGTGGACCCAGCATCAGGGTGAGCGGGGTGCGAAACTCATGACTGATGTTGCTAAAGAAAATGGTCTTAGCGCGATCGAGTTCAGCTAGGGCTTCTGCCCGT
>DATNQP010000536.1:0-11112 GCA_036703965.1 Leptolyngbyaceae cyanobacterium | reverse complement strand
GCCGGACGTAACGGAACACCCAATGCACTCCAGAAAGCGATTGTGTCAATCAACCCACTAGCAGAAACCCTGATTGGCAACATGCCATAACCCCGTAGTGCAGGAGCCAGAAGTTCTTCCGGCAGAAAGCGATGGCGCAATAGCAGCGTCAAGGCTTCTGAGAGCAGCTGCTGCTCACCCAGAGCAGTACAATCCCAGGCACTGACCAAGAACGATACGTCAAACCACATAAGTGAGCCGTTGTCATTATTGGTACCCCCTGTCTGCTGACTTGAGTACTGTGTCTGCTGGTTTTCCCGAAGGTCATAGCAGTACAGATTTAACCTTGGCTCTCCATACTGCTCCACACTGGGGTGGTTGAAATCAATTTGCTCTGTACCGATTAGGGAACTCCCCCCAGCCAAGATTTCTGCCAAAGTCCAGCTGACAGCAGTGATCATAGAACTGGGTGATGATGCTGTACAAGTTATAGATTAGGCAGACTGACTCTTGGTGGTTATTAGACTTTGGTCGAAATCTATCCGAAGTGGCATGCCACTGACTTAAGCGAAAAGTCGCTGTTTTTTGCAAAAACCCAGATTCCGGGGATTCCCGCCAACCCCTCCAGGGAACCCCGATGCCCCCAAACCCCTACTGGGGGACGGAACGCCTACCTAGAGACCCCCTGCGTAAGTCCCCCGCATTGGCATAGGAATCCTTTAAATTTTGTGTGGAATTTAACTGGGTAACGGATATATAGATCTACTATTCACATATCGTCTGTACCGGGTTCCTCCTTAAGACTAAAATCAGGTGTGCTTGAACTATCTCATTAATGTGATGCTACCCAGATTCGCAAACTGGAACTAGGGAATGAGGGTTAGTATGCAAAAGTTTAAAGCTCCCGTGCGATCGCCTTCGTCCCCGATCGCTACTCCCGAAAGAGCGCGATCGCAATCTGCCCCAATGGGCGAAACCTCAGCGCTAGAGCAACGGGGCGTAGTCCAGCCGCACGAAGTGCAAATACTCTCAGGCTCACCGCTTGATCTGAAATCTGTATGTCAAAGGCAACTTGAACAGACAATAGCACAACTACCAATCGTGTCAGCCTGGATTGTTTACCGAAATCGGGATGACCAAAAACGACAGTTTGTGAGTCATCGCCCGCCAAATCAGCCCGGTTTTGACTCAGCAATTCTCTCTTATTTGGAGTCGGAGGTGTGGTTAGCAGAGGATTTACCTGTTATGAGGCTAACTCAACTGGCATGCCCCCCGCCATACCCTACTAAGAGCGATGAAAGAGGGAAAGTTGCCAAGCGGAGAATCGGTAAGAGACAAAACCCTACTATTTATGCTTATGTCTATCTTTTAGGTCAGGAGGAGAAAACCGATGAGTATCTACTCTTATGGACTTATGAGGCTCTTTCTCCCTTTCAGCAGCAAAGCACCCAACAGCAAGCACAACTACTATATAACTACCTAACAGTTGCTCTTGAGTGCGATCGCCAACGAGAAGAGATTCAGTTACTTGAGCAAGTTGTGCGCCGGGGAGAACATCAACTGCGTAACTCCCTAGGATTGATTGGTCTTTATGCCGAAAATCTTTACTTGGGATTGCCTGCTGGTCAGTTTCAAGAACAGGCCATGATTATTCGTGAAACTGTGAAGGAACTAGGGAGTAACTTGACAAATTTGCTTTCCTGTAGTCAGCAGGCAAAGCTGCATGTGGTACCTCATGAGTTGCAGGAAATTGTGACGGAGACGATTAAAGTCTTACAGCCGAGGTTGGACGAGAAACAATTGGACCTACGCTATCCTACCAATTCTGTCACTTTGCCAGTTGATAGGTGGCAGATGAAGCAGGTCTTTGAAAATCTCTTGAGTAATGCCATTGATTTTAGTCCCGTGGGAGGAATAGTCACCTGCGATTGGCGAGTGTTTCGCAATGAAGTGCTAGTGGAAATTGGCGATCAAGGAGCAGGACTTTCTCAAGAAGATTTGAAAGAAGCATTCACACCTTTTTATTCCCGGCGACCAGGAGGTACTGGGATAGGACTAACAATTGCAAAAAAAATCATACTAGACCATCAAGGAAGTATCTGGGTACAAAATCTGACTCTGGGTGGCGCTCAATTTTCTTTTACCCTACCCCGCTATCCATCTCAGCTGTCAGAATCCCCAAGGAAGTCCTGAAGGCTTTTCAGAGTTATGTAGAAGGAAGTCCAAGATTCAAGATTCTCCTGAACTCCTGAACTCCTGAACTCCTGAACTCCTGAACTCCTGAACTTCTATGTTCTTCTTTCAAAAGATACAAGTCTTACACAATTGCTTCCCTAAGATTCGATAAGAAAGTTTTTAGTTTTCTTGTCTTTTAAAGGGAGAGGCTTTCAACCCAAGATTCTGGCTGTGTAAGGAACTCTGCTCGACCCGTGCCTCCCCTTGCTAAAATAGTTTGTATGTAGGTCTTGAGTCTTATCCAATGAGGGCTTCAGCACTTAAGGAGCAAAAAATAATTAGTGCTGGGTAGGTCAGGTTTGTAGGTGATTGATTGAGTCAATTAAGAAATCCTACAAATAAGCAGCTTAGTTTTATAGATCAATCGCTGCATTAGACTTCTTGCATAAATAGCAAAGCAAAGGGTGATAAGTACTACAGCTACGTAGTAAAAATTGACGATTGCAAGAACTCTATTAACCATGACTGCCACCCAGATAGTTTCAATTCTGCTGGTAGATGATGAACCCCTCTTTCGGAAGGGATTACAGACGTTGCTTCACTTCTACAGCAATAACGGTTCTTTGCGGTTCAATGTTGTCGGTGAGGCAGCTTCAGTAGACCAAGCGATAAGATTGGCAGTAGAACAACACCCAACTCTGATTTTGCTGGATTTGGAATTACTCCAAGATAACGGGATAACTGCATTAATTGGCTTCAGAGAGCACTCCTATGAGGGGAAGGTGCTAGTTTTATCCGGTCATCGAGAAGACGAATGGGTCTTTCGGGCAATGCAGGCAGGGGCTAATGGGTATGTGTTTAAAGACTGCCTTGCCAGCCAACTCTGTCAAGCAATTACCACTGTGCTCAATGATGAGGTATATCTAGCACCAGAAGTCGCGACCGGCTTCTTCCGGATGTTTCATTTCTACGCAGGACGTTCATTCCAAGCTTGTCAAGCCCTTCACCTAACAGAACGGGAGCAAGAAGTCTTACACTGGTTGGTGCAGGGAGCTTCTAATGAAAAAATTGCCCAACACCTTTACATCACAGTCGCTACAGTTAAAGCTCATCTAACCGCTATCTTTGAAAAGCTGGGTGTCACTAGCCGTACTCAGGCGATTATCAAAGCTTTAAAACTCGGTTTAGTTTCTAGTTAGGCACCATGAGCAGCAGCTCACAACAAAGGATGAAAATTTTCTTCCCCTTCTCCCTGCTTTCCCTGCTATTTTCAAGACAGACAGCATCCGCCAAGAGCGCACAACAAAGGAATGAAAATCTATTTTCCCTAGCCCTATTTTCAAGCTGGTAGCGGGCGTGAGCCTCCAAAAGCTGATAGTAAAAAGATGAGTAATTATTTAGCCATAGCCACTGTCACCGCTGCTTTGCAAAGAACCTTGCAGTCTGTAATCCAGGCAGACGTGGAGGGCGCAAGAGTGACAACAATTCGACCCAATAGCTTAGGGAGTGGGACGCCAGAGACGGGAGTCAATCTCTATCTCTATCAAGTGGCTATCAATCACATATGGCGCAGCACTGGTGAGGTGCGAAGTCGCAATCGGCAGGGAGATATGCCTAAGCGATCGCAAAATGCCCTAGATTTGCATTACATGGTCAGTTTCTACGGTAATGAGGTTGAGTTAGAACCCCAACGACTTCTAGGTAGCGTAATGCGTACCCTCAATGACCGCTCGACTCTGACCGCCCAGATGATTGAGGATACGCTCAGCGATTCCAACTATACCTTTTTGATTGATTCTGATCTCGTTAAGCAGGTAGAAGTGATTAACGTCTTGCCTCTGGATCTATCATTAGAAGATTTATCCAAAGTTTGGTCAGTATTTTTCCAAACCCCCTACAGTCTGTCAATCGCCTACCGGGCTACCGTAGTGATGATCGAAGGGGAAGAATCAGCCCAGAAAGCCCTACCGGTACGTAATCGCAGCATGGGTGGTATCGTGCCATTCCCGAATCAGCCAAAGATTGAGCAGGTGGTGGCTCAGGAAGGAAGGTTTGAGCCTATTGTGGCAAACAGCACATTGCTTATTCAGGGTAAGAATTTGAAGAGCGACATCACACAGGTGCGCGTTGGTAAAGTTGAGGTGACACCATCGGAGGTAAGCGCTACCAAGATTATCTTGCCCCTCTCCTCCTTCCCTGCCGATTCACTACGGGCGGGCGTGCAAAGTTTACAAGTAATTCATCAGATTTCAACAGGAATACAATCTGGGTCTAACAATGGATTTGAAGGAGGATACCAGAGGCAAACACTCGCCCTACAAGCACCTGTCTCTCGCGGTGTTGAGTCGAATGTGGCTCCTTTTGTATTACGTCCAACTCTCACAGATGTGAGCGCCTCAAACATCAAAGGGAGGAGAGATGACCTGCGTTCTGCTGATGTGGCAGTGCAGGTGAATCTAACAATTGGTAAGAATCAGCGAGTGGTTATGGCGCTCAATGAATGGTCAATCGACAATCCAGCGGCTTACCTATTTGAAGCTCTGCCGCGTCAAGCGGATACTAATTCAATTACAATCCCGATTCGGGATGTGAAGCCAGCAGAATATCTGGTGCGCTTGCATGTAGATGGGGCAGAAAGTCAGCTGAGTTTGGATACAGCACCAAATAGTCCGACTTTTAATTGGTATATCAGCCCGAAGGTATCAATACTATGAGACGAGGAGAGAGGCGTGATCGCCCTACTCTTTCAAGGTGTTAGGTGGTAGCTTTTAGGTGTTAGAGGGGTAGAGGTAATTAAGGAAACTCACAAGACATGGATGAAGAATTGCTCAAACGACGGCTAAATGCAGAACTTGAGGCCATCAGCTTCAACAAGTTAACAGAACTGGGTAATCAAGCTATTGATTTAAAACTAATTGCGGGTCACGGCTATCGAGGCGGCAAATACGAAATTCTGCGCCAGGGACGCGCCCTTCTCATGTCGCCAGAAGAAGCACAGGCTTACTTAGAAAACTTGATCAAGGGAATTGGTGACTAAATGTCTGTATCAATGCATACAGAAGGTGAACCCTGGCTTGAGGGTAACCAGGGTGATCTGATGAAGGCGATCGCAGGGATACGAGAAGCCTTGAAGCGTCAGATTGCCCTGAGGCAAGGGGGAGAGCAGGGAAGTCAGGAAGTAGGAACCCAGGAGAGAGAAATTTTTCCGACGACGCTATCAGACGGAACGCTATCAGGATTACAACAGCTATGCAAAATTTTTGGCTTATCGGCTTTTGAGCGGGATGTGCTGCTATTGTGCGCCGGTATGGAACTTGATAGCACCTGGGCGTCTCTGTGTGGATCGGCTCAGGGTGACCAAAGGAAAAATTATCCCACGTTTAGTTTGGCGCTGGCAGCACTAAGAGAACCAAGTTGGAATGCAATTGTCCCCAGTGCCCCCCTGCGTCAGTGGCAGCTAATTGAAGTGGGAGTGGGCAATGCTCTCACCAGCAGTCCGTTGCGGATTGATGAGCGGATATTACACTATATTGCAGGTGTTTCGTATCTGGATGAGCAGCTGATAGGTATGGTGGAGCCGGTGCAATTGTCTCCCGGCGTTCTGGTGGAGTCGCATCGGCAGTTAGCACAGCAGCTAGCCGCAACTTGGTGGCAGGCGTCGGATGTCTCGTTTTTACCTATCGTACAGTTGTGTGGAGATGAAATTGCTAGTAAACGAGCGATCGCTGCCGCCGCTTGTAGTTTATTAGGGTTCAATCTGAATGCTATATCTGCCTCCACCATCCCTACTAATACGAATGAACTCTATCAACTAATCCAGCTGTGGAAGCGAGAAGCCATCCTAGGTAAGTCTGTTCTTCTGCTGGATTGTGATGAAACCAATATGAGCGATGGCGTGCGAGAAAATGCGATCGCACAACTCATTGAGCGGATTAGCAGTCCACTAATCATTACCAGTCGCGATCGCCGCGCTTCAAAGCAGCGTCCTTTAGTAACATTTGATGTCTATAAACCCACCAATAACGAACAACGTACAATCTGGAACCATGCCTTAGGCGAGAAAACATCCAATCTCAATGGACTGGTGGATAGCTTGGTGTCGCAATTTAATCTCAGCACTCCAGGAATTCACGCCGCCTGTGCTAAGGCAATGGGAAGATGGAGAGACGCTCAACAGGACAGCGATTCCCAACTCCATACGCTCTTATGGGATACCTGCCGTACTCAAGCTCGACCCCAGCTCGATGACTTGGCTCAACACATCAAATCAGTAGCTACCTGGGATGACTTGGTGCTGCCAGAAATACAACGGCAAATTCTGCGTGACATTTCCGCCCACGTCCGGCAACGGACTAAGGTGTACGAAAGTTGGGGGTTTGCGGGGAAAGGAGGACGAGGTTTAGGCATCAGCGCCCTTTTCGCCGGTGCTAGCGGTACGGGTAAAACAATGGCAGCTGAGGTACTAGCTGGAGAATTGCGGCTAGACCTTTATAGCATCGACTTAAGTTCAGTTGTCAGTAAGTATATCGGCGAGACAGAGAAGAACCTGCGGCGAGTCTTTGACGCGGCTGAAGCGGGTGGCGCAATCTTGCTATTTGACGAAGCCGATGCCCTATTTGGCAAACGCTCTGATGTGAAAGATTCCCACGACCGTCACGCCAATATTGAAGTCAGCTACCTCTTGCAGCGAATGGAATCTTACCAGGGTTTGGCGATTTTAACAACAAATCTGAAAAGTTCTTTAGATCAGGCTTTTCTGCGCCGCATTCGTTTTGTTGTTCAGTTTCCCTTCCCAGATGGTAACCAAAGAGAAGAGATTTGGAAGCGCGTTTTCCCTAAACAAACACCAACCGAGGGACTGGAGGCAGACAAGCTAGGACGGCTAAATGTTGCTGGAGGGAACATCCGCAATATTGCGCTGAATGCGGCGTTTCTGGCAGCTGATGCTGGAGAGCCAGTGACTATGGAACACATCCTGCGTGCGGCTAAGAGTGAGTATGTCAAACTCGAAAGACCCCTGACTGACCCTGAAATCAAAGGCTGGATATAACATTTAGAGAGTTTCGTCAAGTTAAAATTTATTAACGGCTGCTAACTGCCTGAAGGATTATGAGCGATTTGGCTACAACTTTGGTCGGGTTAAGGTAGAAAGCAATATACCAGAACTGATTCATCCCAAGTTGGCGATCGCTAAATCAGGGGACAAGTCCCAGCAGGAAGCTGATCGATTTGCAGCTAAGGCTCTGAATATTTCCCAACCTGCCCACGTACCGTAGGTATGAGTGCCACCGTTAGAGGGCGTGCTACAGGGCAATGGAATATTCTGATCGAGCATAATACCAAATCCTGATTTCTTACCCCCTTTCGCAACTCACAAAACCCTGTAGAGACGTTCCAGCGGAACGTCTCTACGACAGGAAACAAAAAGGGGGGCGATTAGTACTCTCTCTTCAAGCCGATAACGACTCCTGATCAACTCAAATCCCTGGAATCTCGGACAATTTACTCTTGAATTCTTCCACAGAGAAACGAGTAACATCTTGCCATTCTTCAACGGTGAAGTCATAGCCTAATTCTCGCGCCATCTCAACAAATGTTTCCGGGTTAGGGGCTGTGTTGAGCCTCTCCCGTATAGAAGGGTCAGCTTGAGCTGCTCTAAAGAGTTTTACGACTTCTTCCTTTGCCATTTTTGTTGACTCTAAGCCTGCTAGATAATGTTAGGCTACTAGACTACACCCCTTGCGGGGGCAATCTTAACGAAATCTCAACACTCAGCGAGTGGGCGTAATTAAAAACAACTTGTTATGAGGGTTTGGGGTTTGGGATTTGGATTCCCTGTCCCTACTTCCTCCCGTAACTCTGTAAGACTACCTACTGCAAGTCCTCTCCCAGTCCCCCATTACCAATCCCCAGTTTCCTGAGGTATCGGTATTCTTCTACCGGGAAGGGAGGAACTAATCCTCAATCTCCTACACAGCTTCGGAGAAGCTTTGGTCATGGCGAAGAAAAATGGCAAAGAATTACTTCAGGAATTAAAAGAGAGAGAAAAAGCTAATGTTACTACTCGCATCGCTTCTGTCAGAGGCAGAATCAACACCAGGCTAGTTAGTTTAGTCCCATCTAGACTCCAATGGATGGTTCCTTGGCTGCAAGAAGAGATTCAAGAGCGTGCCGCTAATCTTCTCAAAAAGGATGGGCAAGACGGAACCCAAACGGAGCAAATTACCTCGCCTACAGAGATAGCTTACCCGCTAGAAACCCCACTGGGAGGCAAGCCTCTCTATCAGAAATACCGTTGCCTCAGTGGGAATCCCTTAGCGTGTGAGTTTCCTCAACAGACAGTCCAGCAACAGCTAGAAGCTAAGTATTGTCTTCAATGTGGTTTCCCGGCAATCTTGGCTCCAGAAGCTAAAATCCAGGG
Source organism: Leptolyngbyaceae cyanobacterium (assembly GCA_036703965.1). GTDB lineage: Bacteria > Cyanobacteriota > Cyanobacteriia > Cyanobacteriales > Coleofasciculaceae > DATNQP01. The sequence continues at coordinate 2,537 of DATNQP010000536.1, read as the reverse complement.
CAGTCGGGGAACTTATCAAGTAGAAAGCTTATTAGGATACCGGGGTAAGGGGCGTCTCTACCAGGCACTTCAGCTGCCTGACCGCCAACCCGTAGTCATTAAAGAATATCTGCTGCCTGAGCGCTATTTCAACCAGGAGGAAGCGATCGCACGCAAGGTCGCGTTTAAACCCGTTGCGGGTATGGGTCTAGCAGATGGTCGAGTTCAGGACTTTCGCCTAATTTCCCCGGCTGACGCGATCGCCGATCAGCGTGAAGAGCGCTGCTACCTGGTTACTAAAGGCAGTATAGATGCTTTCCCTACCCTCGCTAGCTACCTGGTTCTAAATGGTCCGATGACAAGTCGGCAAGTGCGTGGCGTACTCAACCAAGTCCTGCAAAGTTTGGAATTTCTCCACGGTCAAAAATTCCGTCTTCCCTCCGGTTTAGTCAAGCAAGGACTAACCCACGGGAATATAAATCTCGATAGCTTGCTCATCGCACCCAACTTCCAGGGATTTTTTATCTACTTGAGTGACCTGGCACTGTGGGAAAATCTCTTCAACCTCCCTCTCGCCCAAGCTTCGATCAGTTCGGTTCCACAAGACTTAAAAGACGTGGCGTACATTGCCTTTTACCTACTAGCAGGGGGAACAGTAGACCCGATTAGCGGTCAACCCCTTGACCCTAGAGTGGAACAGCACTGGCTCCCGGTAAACTTTGCCCTGAAAGACTTTATCCTTAACCTGGCGGGTCTTGGTCTTGTAACCTTTGAGAGTGCCGAACTCGCCCGCCAAGCTTTGTTAAAACTGCCACCAGAGCACCGAGAAATCCCGCTAGTGATTGTAGAGTCACAGCCAGAAGAAGAAGAGAAGTCCACTAAGCGTTCTCGCTTGCGATTTTTACTTCTTGGTGCTTTGGGCTTGCTGTTACTGGGGATACTAATCTGGTTTTTCACCCGTAGAGACAGCCAGAGCAACGCAGTTGCCAGCGACCCTCTTCCCTGCTGTATCAAGCAGGTGTCAGGGATTCCTTCAGGGAAGTTTACCTACACAGCTGAACGAGACGGCACCTGGAGTTATGTGCTAAAGCGTGAGAATCTCATTACTCTAGGGGAACCCCTGGAAGCAATCCTCCAGAGGCGGCAACCGAAACTAAAGTTAACGTATCGACCGGAGAACTCACCGGAAGAAGCGATCGCGAAAGTCCGATCACAGGAAACCGCCTTTGCTATCACTAGTCTCATCGGTGACTTAGGTGGCGACTTAGACGACCAAAAGTTTGCCTACGATGGCTTAGTTGTCTTTGTCTCCTTCAGCTACGCCAGACGAGAAAATAGTCTTCCCCAAGCTTTGCAAGGGCAAATTAGCTTCGAGCAATTGCGTCAACTCTACACAGGTCAAATTAGTAAGTGGAAACAACTTGACAATAGGTTCCCGGATTTACCCGTTAAACTCTACATTCCTGCTGAAGATGAGGCAGTAAAAGTCTTTGAGCAACGGGTTCTCAAAGAGCAACAAGCTATTGACTCATTTAGAAGATTAATCAGACAGAACAACCCAGTAGACAGCTTTGCCACAACCTCAGCCAGTCAAACAATCACTCCCCTGGGCACCTTCGACACCTTCAGAGAAGTGATTCGGGATTTCGAGAATAGAGGCGAGGGGAGAAGCATTGGTAGTATTGCCTTTGGCTCTATTAGCAAAGTCTTCGGTCAATGTTCGGTTTATCCCCTCGCTCTGGCAGAGGGTAACAATCCCCCAGTTTCCCCTCTCGTCCATAACGACGAAACGCCAGTGACTCCTGAAACAGACTTGTGCAACGACAAAGGGAGTTATCGTCCCAACATTAAGGGGTTTATTAATCAACGCTATCCCCTGGCATATCCTATCGCCGTAGTCTACCCTAGAGATAACCGTCGAGAGACTGTCGGTAAAAAGTTTGCTGAGATTCTGAGAACTGTTGAGGCTCAAAACCTGCTCAGTAAAACTGGGCTAGTACCACTGCAACCCCTGGAATAGGGAGAGCAACATCTTATCTTTTTTGTAGAAAGCTTTAATTAGGGCTAAAGCTGCACCCCTAAGAGAGCCTGCGATGTGTTTATTTTGAACTCCTCTCCAGCTCTGTGCGGTTGATTCGACCTTTGGCTACTAGTAGTAACAAAGCTATTTTTTTAGATTAATCGTAAGTTCTGGGGATTGATCATGGCGAGGTATCATTTCAAACAGGCAAAAATTCCAGTAACCTCCAATCTGGAGAGACTGCCATTGCACCAAACCATTGGCGAACTCACTATTCCGGCTGGGTCTGTAGTACCGGGTTTGGCGACAAGCGATCGCAAACAAGACCGAACGGCACTCTCAAAACTAGCGACTAAAGTGCTGGAAGACCCCCTGTTATTACAGAGGCTTAGTGAGCGGGTCTATGAATTGATGCAGTCGGACTTACGCAACCAGCGGGAACGCACTAGAAACTATGGGGGGTCGTGCTGATGGCCAACAATGGTAATGATACCTTCGGACTAAATTACATTACGGCGAATCGCTTCTATGTAGAGAT
>DATNQP010000535.1:0-5681 GCA_036703965.1 Leptolyngbyaceae cyanobacterium | reverse complement strand
TTCTAACCCTTCGGCTTGCATCATACGCAGCGCCGCTTGCAGCGCTACGATCAAGTTAACGGGTGGAGTAAAGGGATTGGTATTTTTTGCAGCTGATTTGCTGTACAAACCTAAATCCAGGTAAAAGCGTGGCAGCTTAGCTGTTTTATAGGCTTCCCAGGCTTTAGGACTAACGGACACAAATCCCAGTCCTGGGGGAATCATATAACCCTTTTGGGAACCCGACGCAACCACATCGAGGCCCCAGGCATCCACTGGTAGATTGACTGCCCCCAGGCTGGTAACAGCATCAACGATAATTAGCGCGTCACCGTGATCTTTGACGTAACGATTAATGGTTTCCAGGTCATTGAGGACGCCGGTAGAGGTCTCGGAGTGGGTGACGATTACAGCTTTGATTTTCTTTTGGGTGTCGGCAACGAGCTTTTCTCTAAACTGCTCCGTGTCTAGAGGTTGACCCCAATCCGCCGTAATTTTATCAACCTCAAGCCCAAAAGCAGCAGTCATATCCGCCCAGCGATCGCCAAATTTCCCATTACATCCCACTAAGACGCGATCGCCTGGACTCAGGAAGTTAATGATACCGGCTTCCATCGCGCCGGTACCACTAACCGTTAAAATCAGGACATCGTTCTCGGTCTGATGTAGCCATTTGAGGTTTTGAGTCACCTCTGCCATGATTTTGCTAAATTCGCCACTACGGTGCCCGATAGGGTGCTTTGCCAAGGCAAGCAATACTTGTTCTGGTACCGGCGTTGGACCAGGAATCATCAGCATAAGTTTGTCGTCCATTTCTTTCTCCTCTATCTTCTCGATTCGTATAATCCAAAATTGCATAACTCCCCCAGCCCTGCTTCGTAGGCTGAGAGTGATTTGCCTCTAACTTAATTGCTACTACTTACTAACTTCGGGTTTGTGATCTAGGGGAAAAACCTGTGGAGAATGTTCTGGTTCAAGGCCAACGCTATTGAGAGACCAACGATACTCAACGGGTAAGTTGGCTCGCTGGCAGCTTTGTTCAAGTTGCTTCTGTTGGGCTAAGGCTTTGCGGAGGGTGACGATCAGTTGATGAACTTGCTCTCGAACCGCCGGTTTTTGATTAACCGCAAAAGCCGTTTGGCGCTCTAGAAGTTGGAGAAGCAGTTCGTAGTGAACATATGACGGAAGGGGGATTGGCTCCATGAAACCTGGTTTACCTCAAATGGACGAATCTGCGCGAGCGTTGCATCCCGCTCTTTTATCGCAATTGACATCTTCGTTCGCGACTTACGGGTCACGGACGGGGAAACAAGCTGGCGATCGCGACTGCTGGATCAGGCTGTTTCACCAGAGACTCGCCGATTAGAACGGCGGTGGCACCCGCAGATGTCACGCGCTCTAGATCAGCCGTCTTGTGCAGCCCTGACTCACTGACGACCAGAATGCCTCGTTCTTGGAGCTGGTTGCCCCGCTCCGCCAGAAGTTGGCTGGTCGTTTGCAGATCGACCGAGAAATCTTCCAAGTTGCGATTATTTATACCCACTAGGGTAACGCCATCTAGAGGTAACACGCGGTCTAACTCCGAGAGGGTATGGACTTCGATCAAGGGTGTCATTGAAAGAGCCTTAGCAATTTTGACAAAGTACTGGAGGTCTTGATCCGACAGAATTGCAGCAATTAGCAAAACAGCGTCGGCTCCGTGGCTGCGGGCGAGGTAGATTTGGTAGGGATAGATGATGAAATCCTTACACAACACCGGCAACTCTACGGCAGCACGAACTTGCGCTAGGTTTTCCCAGCTGCCTTGAAAGAATTTTTTATCGGTTAGCACTGATATAGCACTGGCACCGCCTTGGCTGTAGCTTTTAGCGATCGCCACTGGGTCAAAATCTTCACGAATGACACCCTTACTGGGAGACGCCTTTTTTACTTCGGCAATCAGGGCGGGACGAGTCTTCCCTAAACGCAGGGCTTCTTTGAAGTCACGGGGGGCTGGTGCTGTCTTCACCCGACTGAGCAACTCGGCTAAAGGAACACGTTCGCGCATCTGGTCAACTTCTACCTCTTTTTGCCAGACAATTTCTTCCAGAATATGGCGTGGGTCGGCGTCTGGGAGAACAACTTGATAGTGATATAGGCTGATGTCAATAGCTGGATTTGGTCGGCGGCGGCGAATTTGCATTAATTGGTTATTGGTTATTGGTTATTGGTTATTGGTTATTGGTTGTTGGTTAGCGCACGAGAAACAAACAACAAACAACAAGCAACAAACAACAGACTAATGACTAGTGACAGCTCGTTTGTAGGCTTCGTCCAGCACTTCCGATAGAGTCGGGTGGGCATGGACTAAGTAGGCAAGGGTATTGACGGACTGTCGAAGTGCGATCGCATTTGATGCCTCGTGAATCAAATCCGAAGCGTGGATGCCCAGGATATGCACACCGAGAACCTCGCCTGTATCTTTACGGTAGATCACCTTGGCGATGCCCTCTGCCTCTCCTTCTGCGATCGCCTTGGAATTGCCTTTAAAATATGACCGTACTGATGTTACTTCAAACCCCTCTTTTTCACCTAGTTCCTTCGCCGCTGGCTCTGTCAGTCCAACGTAGCTGATTTCTGGATGAGTGAACGCCGCAGCGGGAATGCTGCGATAGTCTATACTACGCTGACGCCCACAGATATTTTCTACTGCCACAACGCCTTGAGCCGACGCGGCGTGCGCCAGCATCAGCTGACCCGTGGCATCGCCAATTGCCCACAGATGCGGCACCGGTTCCCCAGCTGACAATACTGCCATTGTGTCATTGACAGTAATAAAACCCCGCCGGTCTGTCTCGACACCTACCGCTTCCAGCCCCAGATTTTTGGTAGCAGGAATCCGCCCAGTTGCTACGAGGCAGGCATCGACTTCCAGGACATCCACCACTTCTTTCGTTTTGGCGTCCGCCAGTTCAATCACCACTGGTGTTCCTGGGGTTACTTTCATTGCTAGCTTGCCTATATGGGTTTCAATGTCACGGGGAGTAATCAGAATCCGCGCTGCCAGTTTAGCAATATCTGGGTCAAAGGTTGGCATCAGTTGGTCTAACGCCTCGATCATCGTGATTTCCGAGCCTAGCGCTGTGTAAATATCCGAGAACTCTAGACCAATGTAACCACTGCCAATAATTGCCACCCAGTCGGGTATCCAGTCAAGCTTTAAGGCGTCGTCACTCGTAAAGACGGTTTTGCCGTCAGTTTGAATTCCTGGCGGGACAAAGGGAACAGAACCACTGGACAGAATAATATCTTTTGCTGTGAGCGTTTTTTCCCCGCTGTCTGTAACAACTGTTACTTTTTGTTGTCCAGCTATCTTACCCCAACCCTGAATAATATCAACGCCCAAGCGTTTGAGGCTATTTGTTAGATCGCCGCGAATCTTGGTAACAAGATTACCCGCATGGTCAGCGATCGCTTGTCGGTCAAACTCAACGCCGCCTACGTGAATACCCAGCGATTTGAGGTGGTGAGTATTACGTAATTCCCTCACCCTCCCTGATGCCGCTAATAGCGCTTTTGAGGGAATACAGCCCCGATTTACACAGGTTCCCCCCATCTGTGACGCCTCAATAATGGCGGTTTTCAAGCCGCAGCTGACCGCATGTAGGGCAGCCCCATGCCCACCTACACCGGCACCGATAATCACCAAATCGTAATCAAATCCCTGACTCACATCCATCTCAACCATGCGCATCGCCCTCCCTATTTTCAACTTGACCAATCAATGAGCGCAAGTCCTCCGTAAAATTCACCTGTTCATTTGCCGCTAGTTAGGAGACACTAGTGCAGCATGGAGCAAGTTTCCCACCAGTTCTAAAAAATCCTCTCACCTCTTACCTGTTAGCCCTTCCTAACTGATGAATTCGTTCTGCAAGGTTGTACCAGTCCTCGAAAGGAGATGTTGTGTTTAATTTACGTCTAGCTGCTTCGCAACAAAGGCGATTTGGGTTTACATGTTCAAAACAAACAAAATTTGAATTACCTATTGGTCATTTCAACTTCCCCAAATACGGTGTTGTATTGTGGAAGTTTTAACAGGGTGCTCTCCAAATTAAGATCTGTATACAAGGAAATCAGACATTATGCATGAGCCTCAGCAAAATCGGCGAATTGCTGCCGCCAAAACTTTTATGGAGTCGCTCGACCAATTACAGAATATCTTGGCACAGGAGCCTCCAACAGCTGAATCTGAGTTCTCGCCAGAAGGCAAGCGCTCTTCCAGCAACTGGATGGACTTAAGGCTTCTGGAAGAAGCAGCGGCAGACCTTGATGAATTTTTTGGCGATACTCAGCCGCCGGAAGAAGGAAGTTGAGTGAGGAGGGTTGAAGATTATGTAGTTTAGCAGGTTGCAGGTTATCCTCCAAAGCTTCCAGATTTTAACTCTTGTTCCGACGTTGCCGTTGAGCCTCGTACAACATTAAGGCAGCCGCGATCGCCACATTCAACGACTCTACCTCCGGAGCTAGAGGAATTTTTACTTGCTGATCTGCTCTTCGCTCCAAGTCAGCCCTCAGTCCCGCTGCCTCATTGCCTAGCAAAATTAGCGTAGGACGTCGTAAGTCGATGTCCCAGTAACTCAAAGTAGCATCGGGTATCGTTGCCACTACCTGTATCCCTTGAGCCTGACATTGGCAAACAACGTCTGTCAAATCGAGAGTAACTGCCATTGGCAGCCGAAACCACTGACCCGCTGAGGCTCGCAATACTTTCGGATTATCTAAATCAACACTATCCCTACTTAGCCACAAGCGCTCGGCACCAGCCGCCGCAGCGGTACGAATGATCGTCCCAAGGTTTCCTGGATCTTGCACCGTCTCCAAGGCTAGCCCTATAAAATTCAGGATTGGTTCCCCTTGTGGGGGTACTGAATCAGCCGGAAAAAGCCGCGTCGCTGTTGCCACCACACCATCAGGTTGAACTGTAGTAGCGATCGCTTTTAGTACCTCCGGACTCACAACTTCTGCCCGTTGACACTTCTGCGTAACCTCCTGCCAAAGTTGCTGATGACGCTCTTGCCATTCTGGCGTACAGCAAACCGTTACCAGCGGGTAATCGACCGCACGCGCTTCCTCCAACAGATGCGTCCCCTCCAACAAAAATAGTTGCTCCTCCTGCCGACCCTTGGCGGTGTGCAGCTTCTTAATTTTTTTTACCAGGGGATTTTGAGTACTCGTCAGCATGAATTAGGGGCTAGGGGCTGAGGACTATGGGTTAGGGTAAGACTTTCAAGGGCGAAGAAATTGCCTACCTACTAAATCTTCTTCTCTAGCCCCTAGCCCCTAACCTTTCGTCCCTAGAATGCGGAACCCGGGACTTGAACCCGGAAGTCCTTGCGAACACTAGAACCTGAATCTAGCGCGTCTACCAATTCCGCCAGTTCCGCGATCTTTAATTAGCTTCCTTTGAAGTCTATCATCATCTAGCAATCAATGACATTCGTCAACTACTCCCTTTGCGCCAAAAAATTACCTTCCCCCTCTCCCCCTGCGACCTACTAGACCAGCGCGGCACAAGTTTACTAGGCAGGACTTACGCAACTGTCACAGGCGATCGCAACCCGCCAAGCAATAAGGGGATGTCGCAAAGCGCTGCAAGTAAAGGTAGTGAGGGACTCGCGCAGAAGTAACACTCTGTGTGGATCAAAGCCGTCAGCTCATTGTAG
>DATNQP010000534.1:0-4127 GCA_036703965.1 Leptolyngbyaceae cyanobacterium | reverse complement strand
ATGCATAGCTTAATTGCTGTTGACGCCGAAGGAAAGCTGCTTTCTAAAAGCATTACTTGGGCAGATAACCGCAGTGCTAAGTGGGCAGAAGAAATTAAACAAGAGCAACACGGACATGAGATTTACCTGAGGACGGGAACCCCAATTCATCCCATGTCCCCGTTTGTGAAACTTGTTTGGTTGCGGAACGAGCATCCCGAACTCTTTGAAAAGACAGCTAAGTTTATCTCAATCAAGGAGTACGTTCTTTATCGATTTTTCCAAAAGTATATAGTTGACCACTCCATTGCCTCGGCAACGGGCTTGCTGAACCTAAAAGAACTTGCCTGGGATCGGGACGCACTGGAAATTGCTGGGATCAGGTCAACACAGTTATCAGAATTGGTCCCAACAACGCACATCTTGAAGCCAATCCAGGCTGAATTGGCTCAAGCCATAGGAATTTTGGCAGATACACCGACAGTAATCGGTGCGAGTGATGGGGCGCTGTCGAATTTGGGTGTGGGAGCGATCGCTCCTGGAATTGTCGCAGTGACTGTTGGCACAAGTGGTGCGATTCGTGCCGTTGTGGAACACCCGATTACAGATCCCCAAGAGCGTCTATTCTGCTATGCTCTGACCGAGAATCATTGGGTAGTTGGTGGTGCCGTTAACAGCGGCGGCATTGCCTTGCGCTGGGTACGCGACCAGTTAATGGATACGGAAGTTCAGGCAGCCCAGCGACTGGGTAAAGACCCCTACGAGTTAATCATAATGCTTGCCGAAACCGTTCCCCCCGGTTCAGAGGGACTAATCTTCCACCCCTACTTGATGGGTGAGCGATCGCCAATTTGGGATGCTAACGCTAGAGGCTCCTTTTTTGGTCTCAGTTTGAACCACAGCAAAGCCCACTTGGTAAGAGCCGTGCTAGAAGGCATCCTGTTCAATTTGTCTCTTGTTTTACAAGCCCTCCAAGATTTCACAGGCGAAGCCAAAAGAATTCAAGCGACTGGGGGCTTTGCCCGCTCAGCTTTTTGGCGACAAATGATGGCAGATGTCTTTGATCGAGAAGTCACGGTTCCAGAACACTATGAAAGTTCCTGTCTAGGGGCTGCTGTTTTAGGACTTTATGCTCTCGAAGCCATCTCTTCCTTCAACATCGTTTCCGAGATGATTGGCGAAACCTATCGGCATCAACCGATTGCCGCTAATGCCGAGACTTACAAGCAGATTCTCCCACTCTACACTCGCGTCCTGGAAAACCTGAAAAGAGAGTACGAAAGTATCGCCCGACTCCAAGCGGCATTGACGAAGCACTAGAAAATCCATTACTTTCTTGAACAGAAAATTTTTGTAAACAATCAGGAGCAAGTAGATCATGAGCTGAAAGAAGTAGTCAAGGCGGCTTACTACCAAAAAAATTAATTCATTTCCTAATTGCCCTCATGCTTCTGCTGCTAGACCTCTTGGTTACTATTTCTAAGGGGTTAATAGGTAGATTTGCTGGAGCAATTGAGTGAAAGCGCCATATATGATGATACGATTCCCAACAATACCGTCGGTTAAACGGGAATGGTCGAGGCGCAATGCATCGCGTTTGTGTGAGGAATGTTCGACAAAGGAATGGAAAGTCTGTGGTAGACGCAAAATTACCTTCTGGGCGCTCGTTAAACTTGACAGGACCCAGACTTCTGACGTCACTGACAGTTGGTTTGAGCCTGGGAGCATTAATTTTTGATGGGACAGCGGGGCGATCGCTCTTATCAGATAGTTCGATGAGCTTACCGCTGTGGTTCTGTGCTTTGGTTACGGCTGGACTGGGATACTGGGCAGTCCCTTTTTTACAAGCACTCAAAATAGGGCAGATTATCCGTGAGGATGGACCTCAAACACATTTACGAAAAGCAGGCACCCCGACCATGGGTGGAGTGTTTTTTGTGCCAGTAGCCGTGGTAGTTGCCCTAGTGTGGTCAGGCTTGCTTGTAAGGACGCAAGATTTCACCTCTGTCCTAGCTGTATCAGTGCTGACTCTCGCTTATGCAGGAATTGGCTGGCTGGATGATTGGGAAATCGTCCGACTCCGGTCGAATAAAGGGATTTCGCCCCGTGTGAAACTGGCGCTGCAAATTGTTGTGGGTTCCCTATTTTGTGTTTGGCTAGCTTGGAGTCAACCGGCAAGTATTACAACAATCAGCCTGCCTTTAAATTTACTCTTACCGTTGGGTTCACTGTTTTGGCCTTTGGCAGTGTTTGTGCTAGTGGCAGAAAGCAATGCCACAAATCTCACAGATGGTGTAGATGGACTAGCAGCGGGAACTTGTGCGATCGCTCTTTTGGGACTCGCAGCCCTGATTGCCCCAACTTCACCCGGTTTAATGATTTTCTGTGCCTGTATGAGTGGCAGTTGCCTGGGTTTTGTCGTCCATAACCGTAATCCAGCAAAGGTATTTATGGGCGATACGGGTTCCCTGGCACTGGGAGCTGCACTAGGGGGAGTCGCACTTTTAACTCAGAACCTCTGGGGCTTATTTATCCTCAGCGGCATCTTCTTTGTGGAATCCGTCTCAGTGATTGCCCAAGTGGGTTACTACAAAGCCACGAAAGGCCCGAATGGCATCGGCAAGCGTCTGTTTAAAATGTCACCCTTCCACAATCACCTGGAACTCACAGGTTGGTCAGAAACACGAATTGTTGGTGTGTTTTATCTGATTAACGGCATTCTGGCTTTGGTGTGTCTTTCTATGAATACTGGGGTTTAAGAACGGAGTGTTCAGCTACGAGGTGATAGGTCGTAGGCAAGCTTCCCCCTAACATTTACCACCTACCACCTCGTGAAACGCTGTCAACTGCGTCAGCCCTAAATTTGTTAGGCTTGAGTTCAGGACTGGCCCTACCTTTGCCTGACGCAAAGGCGTAAAGGCCAGTAGTAGACGATTAACAACAACTGGGTGCGCTAGCCTTAACACCGCCACTCAGAAGGATGATTGCCTATGCCCCTGAATCAAGCTGATGACTCAAACCCCCAGAGATTTTTGCCCAAAATCTCTGTAATTGTGCCAATTTACAATGGCGAAGCTGACTTACCTGAGCTGATCGGCTGTTTGCAGGGGCAGACTTATCCAACTGATCGGGTGGAGTATCTATTGGTGGATAATGCTAGCGGCGATCGCACCGCGACTCTCCTCCAAACAGCTGTCCAGGATGCAGCATCCCTTGGCATCACGCTGCGATACCTCCAAGAAAATAATATCCAAAGCTCCTATGCGGCTCGTAACACGGGTATCCGAGCCGCCAAGGGTGAGATTCTTGTTTTCACCGACGCCGACTGTCGTCCCCAACCGGATTGGCTGGATGCCCTCATCCCCCCCTTTGCTGACTCAGCTGTCGGTGTCGTGGTCGGTGAAATTATCGCTGTTCCAGGTAAAACCTTGCTGGAAAAGCATGCCGACCGCCATAAGGTTTTATCTCAGCAACATACGTTAGAGCATCCCTTTTGCCCATACGGTCAAACCGCTAACCTGGCGATTCGGCGGCAGGTGCTCGAACAGGTGGGGCTGTTCCGCCCTTATCTAACGACGGGCGGCGATGCTGATATGTGCTGGCGCATCCAACGTGGCAGCGACTGGCAACTAAACTTTGCTCCGAAAGCCGTTGTCCAGCACCGTCACCGTTCCACCTTCCAAGACTACGAAAGTCAATGGCGTCGGTATGGTCGCTCGAACCGCTACTTGCATGAACTTCACGGCGTCGCATTGATGCATGAACTGACAACTCAAAAATACCTGCATCGTCTCGCTCGCTGGCTAGTGAAGGAATTACCAGTTGCTAGCTTTAAAGCGATCGCTGGCAAATCTCCTGCCATCGATATCATCAGTACGCCTATGGTCCTTTTTGGTGCTTGGGCACGCGCTTCTGGTCAACGGGAAGCTCAGTTGCCAGAGAAAGCTAGAGAAATTGAGTGGCTGCAACCTGTACAAGGCATTGGCTCTGATCAGCATTCTGAGTAATTCAAAGCCAACAATTTTCGTTAAATTGTAAAGAAGTAGGCGTTAAGGAAGATAGATGTCAGCACAAGTGTTACTGGTAGACGATGAACCGGGAGTCCGTGAATCGGTCAAAGAATATTTGCAAGAAAGTGGTTTTACCGT
>DATNQP010000533.1:0-5972 GCA_036703965.1 Leptolyngbyaceae cyanobacterium | reverse complement strand
CATAGCTTTCGAGATAACCGCAAGTGCCACAGATATAGGTGTCAAGGGGGACGTAACGATTACCAGAGTTTTCCATACCTACCGTAATCGTATTGAGAGCCGGAAATTTTCGATTGGTGTTGCAAAAAACTTCATGAGAACTACACTTAGGACATTGACCATTTTTCATAAACATGACTGACAAGAGGGCTTTAAATCTGGCTTTTATCCTCTTTTCTCACTTGGGACACCAGAATCGGGATAATTAAGAGTCCAAAATCTTAAGTCCACAAAGCCGCGATAATTACGTATCCTGCCAGTCGCTTTCATTTCAGAGTTAGGAACTTCTCTAGGGCAGCAACCATCAGCGGAGGCCAACGGCGGACAGATTTAACCCAGTCTAGGTCTTTGTAGCGTCTGTCCAAACCAATCACTGCCGCCCAATTGCTCTCAGCTTCCCCCTGTTGCCCCTCTGCCCACAGTGCTGCTGTCAGTGCTGCCCGCACATCGGGAAATTGTGGGTATTTGCGGATAATATTACGCATGGTGCGAATGGCTTCTTCTGTCTGCCCCGTCTGATAGAGGGCGAGGGCGTAATTAGCACGAGCAAAGGCAAAGTTGGGGGCTAACTCAGTCGCTTTCTGGTAGTTCGCGATCGCTTCTTCCCATCGTCCCTGCCCAGCTTTTGCATTAGCCAGGTTGTTGTACGCCATTGCGTCATTGGGTTCTAGTTCCAGCACTCGCTTGTAGTCGGCAATTGCATCTTCCCATCTACCTAGTCCTTCAAATGCCGTACCACGATTCAGATAGGGGTCAGCCGCCTCTGGAGCCAACTCAATGGATTTATTGTAGTCAGCGATCGCCTCTTCTAACTTATTCTGACTAACCCTGGAATTCCCCCGGTTACTCCAGCCCACTGGATTTTCCGGCAAAAGCTCAATTAGTTGAGTCCAGTAGCCTTCAGCGCTTGGAAAGTCACCCTTTTCAGTAGTAGCAAACGCTTTCTGCCTTAGTTCATTAAATTGCTGAACCTGAGCCTCAGTCAAGTCAGGTGTCTGCGCCTGCGCCATCACCGGCGGCGTCATCACCAATCCAGCTACCGTTACCACAAGCAATGCACTCAGTACAGTCAAAAACCAGCGAATCATTTGAATACTTTGTCCTTTGTCCTTTCAGCCCCTATTCATAGCCTAAATGCTTTCGGGCAGCTGCTGTAGCAACACGACCACGGGGCGTCCGATGCAGGTAGCCAATTTGCAATAGATATGGTTCGTAAACTTCCTCAATAGTTTGGGCATCTTCTCCTGTCGCCGATGCCACAGCCTCCAAACCGACGGGTCCCCCATTGAATTGTTCAATCATCACACTCAGCACAAGCCGGTCTGTCCAATCCAGACCGCTGGGGTCTACATTAAATACTTCTAATGCTTCTGCTGCAACTTCCTTGTTAATCGGATCAAATCCCTTGACTTGGCAATAGTCGCGCACCCGCTTCAGGAGTCGGTTTGCAATCCGAGGTGTTCCACGAGAACGACGGGCAATTTCTTCTGCACCATCCGGCGTTACCGACACTTTGAGAACCTCAGCTGTCCGTTGCACAATTAAAGTCAGTTCATCTATCTCATAGAATCGCAAGCGTTGAATCAGACCAAAGCGATCGCGTAAGGGAGAAGTCAGCGAACCCACACGCGTTGTTGCCCCCACCAGCGTAAACTTTGGCAATGGGATACTGCGAATCCGTGCCGTCTGACCCTTCCCAATTGTCAGATCTAACCGATAGTCCTCCATTGCTGGATACAACAGTTCCTCCGTCATCCGCGACATGCGATGGATTTCATCAATAAACAGGACATCACCGGGCTTAAGATTGCACAGGATGCCCATAATGTCTCGCGGACGCTCTAAGGCTGGTGCTGCCGTAATTTTGCAGTTTACACCCATCTCTGTCGCCAAAATTAGCGACATCGTTGTTTTCCCCAATCCTGGCGGACCATACAAAAGTAAGTGATCCATCGATTCGTTTCTAACTTTCGCCGCTTGAATCGCAATTTCCAAGACAGCCTTCAATTCTTTTTGCCCAATGTAGTCAGCTAGCCGTTGGGGTCGGATGCCCTCTTCCTGGTTGCCCGTTTCGTCAGCCATCGCTGTTGCCAGCAAAAGGTCTTCCTCTGTCTGCGGCTTGCTGTAATTCTTACGGCGACCCTTTGTTTTCTTGCTGGGCTGAGGTTGCCGGTCTGGTTCTTGAGACTGTTGTTTAAAAGAAGTTATCGCCATGATTAACAATATATTTTGACTACAACCAAGACACCAAGGCTTAAAGGGTTTAGATTAAATAGAGGCTCCGTATTACAACATCAGACCGCGTAAGACAGTGATATGCTAGCTAAACGAATCTTACCTTGCCTGGATGTGAAAGCTGGGCGGGTTGTCAAAGGAGTCAATTTCGTTAATCTTCAGGATGCTGGTGATCCGGTGGAATTGGCACAAGTTTATAACGAGGCTGGTGCTGACGAACTGGTGTTTCTGGATATCACCGCCACCCATGAAGACCGGGACATCATTATTGATGTTGTATACCGCACAGCGGAACAGGTATTTATCCCCTTAACCGTGGGTGGCGGTATCCAATCCTTAGAAAGCATTAAACTTTTGTTAAGAGCCGGAGCTGATAAAGTCAGCCTTAATTCAGCCGCAGTACGCAATCCAGATTTGATTAATCAAGCAAGCGATCGCTTCGGAAATCAGTGCATTGTCATTGCCATTGATGCCAGACGCCGCCAAGATACCAGCAATCCTGGCTGGGATGTCTACGTGCGAGGTGGACGGGAAAATACTCGATTAGACGCCATCCTTTGGGCAAAAGAAGTTGAGCAACGCGGTGCTGGCGAACTGCTGGTTACTAGTATGGATGCTGATGGAACTAAGGCAGGGTATGACTTAGAACTGACGCGCACTATTGCTGAACAAGTACAAATCCCCGTCATTGCCTCCGGCGGCGCAGGTAACTGCGCTCATATCCATGAGGCACTCACCGAGGGGAAAGCTGAAGCCGCGCTTCTCGCTTCTCTGTTGCATTACGGGGAACTAACTGTCTCAGAAATTAAAACCTATCTGGCAGAACACCAAGTACCTGTGCGGCTACTGTAATGCAAAATCGCTACTGTTCCGCAATGATTAAGTTTTGTTAGGTAGTAATACAGGGTGGAGCTATGTGCATCAATACTGAGCGATTGCTACAATACATAAAGTGTTACATTTCGTAAATTATGTTGATTGCTATTTTAATATTTGATGTAGCTTTGGTAGCTTGGTCGCTGCACCTAATGCAGCAAGCCGTTGACACGCGAGAATTGTCTTTGATGCTCGCTGGCACACTGGTGGCGATGTCAGCCGCCGCTATGTTAGTTGTCTATTTCCTGATGGGTAGCTACGTTGGCTATCTTACTCAAATGGCTCAATCGCCAAGTTTGTTCTACTAAATCAGCTGGAGTTGCTCTGATGAGGCTTGACTAAATTCACTTATCAAGGCATGATAGAGAACGCTGCACGGGGTTATAGCTCAGTTGGTAGAGCACCTCAATGGCATTGAGGGGGTCAGCGGTTCGAATCCGCTTAGCTCCATACCCGAAAATCCGTTCAATAGAGCGGGTTCTATAGTTTTTAGCCACGATGGGGAAAGCATCTCCGTCGTCAATCTATGCCAATTGTTGCGAATTGATTGCATACCTCAGTGAAAACACAGTGGCACGACCTAAATAAGTGTTGCAAAAATGAAGACAACTACTGAACTAAGAAGGGCAAGAATCGCACTACCAGGGCAGACATGGCGAAGATTTTGGTTATTGAAGACGAAGCTGGAATCCGAAACAATCTTTTAGAGCTACTTGAGGAAAACGACTTTGAAGTCATCGAAGCTGAAGATGGCTCCGTTGGTATCAAACTTGCTACAGAACAGCTGCCTGATTTGATTTTGTGCGACGTGATGATGCCACAACTGGATGGCTATGGAGTTCTAACAGCTTTACGTTCTAGCCCCGCTACACAAACAATTCCTTTTATCTTTCTCACAGCAAAAGCGGGGAAGGAGGCTTTACGGCAGGGAATGAATTTAGGATCTGATGATTACCTGACAAAGCCATTCACGGCGAAAGAGCTACTGAGCGCGATCGCGGTTCGGCTAGAAAAGCATGCGGTGATTAATCGGCAATCACAGGAACAGTTGGATGAGCTACGCAGTAATATCTCCCATGCTCTCCCGCACGAGCTGCGGACGCCACTGAATGGAATCCTGGGTTTATCTGAAATTCTCTTGGAGGAATACGATACCGATGAACCCTCTGAAACCCGAGAGATGTTAAAGGAAATCCATGCCTCAGGTCAGCGACTATTTCGGCTGATTCAAAACTTTTTGCTATATGCCGAACTAGAGCTAGCTGCAAGAAGTCCAGAACGGATAGAGGCATACAGACGCTCTCAAAGTTTTACCAAAGAAATAATTGTTGCACAGGCTGTTCAGCAGGCTCAAAAATCAAATAGAGAGGCTGATTTGCAACTGATGTGTGAAGAAATCTCCGCCCGCATTGCCACACCTAAGCTTCAAAAGCTAGTAGAGGAACTAGTGGATAATGCTTTCAAATTTTCCAGCCCTGGCACACCGATTACCCTGACTACTTCTTTAGAGAACAATATGTTTGCCTTGGCAATCAGCAATGAAGGAAGGGGAATGACTGCCCAGCAAATTGCTCAAGTGGGAGCCTACGCTCAATTTGAGCGGAAGCTTTACGAACAACAAGGTTCAGGGTTAGGGTTAATTATTGTTAAGTATCTCGCAGAATTACACGGTGGAAAAGTAGCAATACAAAGTATTCCTGAACAAAAAACCACCGTGCATGTTTACTTACCGACCTAATACAGCTCACCTTCCCCACCCTGAAGTGTCACATTTAGTATTATGGGGATTGGGACTGAGATTATTCTTAGAGGATATTTATAAAGTAAAAATGAAGACAGCAAAATTAATATAGCCATTCAAATTAATATGAATGGCACTGACTTAATAAAACATCACAACCGATCAATCCTTGTGCAGGGGGTCTGGGGGAGGCACGTGCGCTAACGCGCCCCGCTTGCTCGCTTCGCTGCGCCCGCCTTCGGCTAACGCTAACGTCCCCCAGTGGGGGGTTTGGGGGGAAC
Organism: Leptolyngbyaceae cyanobacterium; assembly: GCA_036703965.1. Classification (GTDB taxonomy): domain Bacteria; phylum Cyanobacteriota; class Cyanobacteriia; order Cyanobacteriales; family Coleofasciculaceae; genus DATNQP01. The sequence goes on along the minus strand of DATNQP010000533.1, from coordinate 800 downwards.
ACCCCCCAATCCGGGTTTTTCCAACGAACGACTACTTTTCGCTTAAGTCAGTGCCATTCAAATTAATATAGTCATCACAAAGCAACTAATGGGAGTGTAGATCATGATTAACGAGCAACCCTTGGTTAGCGTAGGAATACCAACCTATAATCGCCCAGAGGGTCTACGCCGGACATTAGAATGCATTACGAAGCAAACCTATAAAAATCTGGAAATCATTGTTTCTGATAATTGCTCTCCTGGAGGAGATACAGAAGCCGTTGTTCGAGAGTTCATGGTCAATGATTCTCGAATTCAGTATTTTCGCCAAAAAGAAAATATAGGTTCATTTTATAATTTCCAGTTTGTTCATGAGAAGGCTCAGGGTGAATATTTTGCTTGGGCGGCAGATGATGATGACAGGACTCCAGAATATTTGGAAACCTGTTTGCAGGGGTTTCAAAAGTCGGAGAAATTGGTGCTTGTTAATACTTTTTCTGAACTAGTAGATCCACAATCAGAAGAGGTCATAAAGGTAGATCGGGGATGTACTACGATAGGAATGCCTGCTTGTATACGTTACAAGCGATATCTATCTTCCATCTTTAAAGAACAAGCAGGAGTCGGAGATTTAATATACGGTGTTATTAAATGCAGTGCTTTGAATCGGGTGACACCACTACCTAATATTCTTAGCGAGGATCATATTCTTCTGGCACGCTTAGCTCTGGAGGGAGAGTTTTATACAATTCCTCAAGCGTTGATGCGCTCCCGACCTGGGGGATTGTCTAGCAAGGGATACAAAAGTCTTGCCAAGGCTC
>DATNQP010000532.1:0-7423 GCA_036703965.1 Leptolyngbyaceae cyanobacterium | reverse complement strand
TTCCTGGGGTGCCTTAACCCTCGGTGTAGAAGGGCAGCAAATGACGGAACTCGCCGAGTTGGCGGCGGCGGGAGTGGTGGGTTTTACCGATGGGCGTCCGCTGTCGAATCTCGCGCTACTACGGCGATTGTTGGAATACCTGCAACCTTTAGGTAAACCAGTGGCGCTCATGCCTTGTGACCGTCAACTCATGGGTAACGGGGTGGTGCGGGAAGGAGTGCAATCTATTCGCTTTGGCTTGCCAGGGAATCCCGCGATCGCAGAATCAACTGCCTTAGCCGCCATATTGGAAGTGGTAGCTGCTATCGGCACACCCGTGCATTTGATGCGTATCTCAACCCAGCGCAGTGTTGAGCTGATTCAAGACGCGAAGGCAAAAGGATTACCAGTGACAGCCAGTACCACCTGGATGCACCTGCTGCTCAACACCGAAGACTTGGGCAGTTACAACCCAAATTTACGCTTGGAACCCCCCTTGGGAAACCCGGTTGACCAAGCTGCATTAATTCAGGGTGTTCGGGAGGGAATTCTGGATGCGATCGCCATTGACCACACGCCCTACACTTACGAAGAAAAAACCGTTGCTTTTGCTGAAGCCCCAGCAGGTGTGATTGGCTTAGAGCTAGCCTTGCCCCTACTGTGGCACACTCTGGTAGAGACAGGCGACTGGTCAGCTCTTGAATTGTGGCAGCGTCTTAGTACCAGTCCAGCCCTTTGTTTGCAACAAATCCCAAGTGCGATCGCTCCTGAGCAACCGGCTGAACTAGTACTCTTCAATCCTCAAGAAACTTGGAAGGTTGAGAGATACACCCTGAAGTCCTGCTCTACAAATACCCCCTGGCTAGGACGACAGCTAACCGGTCGTGTCCTGCAAACTTGGTGTCCTGAGAAGGGATTGGGGAACTCGGGGTTCCCTCTGGGGATAAGGGGTAATGGGGATTAGGGCTTGGGAAGAAAAGTTTTGAGTTTTGAGAAGATTCTAATTCAGAACTCAATCCCCAGTCTCCAGTCCCTAGTGGGCTGTCCAGCTAGCTTTGAGTAGTTGACTTTCTCGAAAAATAGAAGGATTGAGGTTGTTTGAACTTGTCATTTCTGCCTTGACAGCCCACTAGTTCCTAGTTGCCAATTTCTCACTTCTTCTCCAGCGAAGCCGGATAAAGCGGTATCGGGTCTAATTCGCCAACCCGATTTAGAGGCCAGAAACGTACCACAGCCCGACCAATAATCTTGTTACGAGGGACATAGCCCCAGTAGTGAGAGTCGTAGCTATTGTTGCGGTTATCTCCTAGTACAAGGTATTGGTTGGCTGGCACCGTCACCGGTCCAAAGCTGTAGTTCGGCTTCTCTTCTATATAATTTTCCCGTATGGGTTGGTCATTGACATACACCCGCTCCCCTTTCACCTCCACCTTATCGCCAGGGAGACCAATCACCCGCTTGATGAAAGCGTCTTTGAAATTTTGCGCCTTGAGAGCGTCAGTGGGCGAAAATACAACAATGTCTCCCCGATCTGGATTTCGGAAGTTGTAAGTGATCTTGTCAATAATCAGGCGGTCATTAATCTGTAGCGTTGGCAGCATTGATCCCGAAGGAATGTAGCGTGCTTCCGCCACGAAGCTACGAATCCCGAAGGCGAGGACACCGCTCAATACAATTGTCTTGAGTCCTTCTACCCAAGGATTTTCAACCTTTTGAGTCATAGCCGTTCAATCACCATAAAGTCACGAATTTGAACAAAGGAAAAAGCCGATTAAGCAGCTAGGCGTAATAAAATACAACTTGTCGTTTTGGGACTGGAGACCGGGGACTGGGCAAGGAGTTGAGAGTCCTTAATCCCTAATCCCCCATCGCTAAAACCAACAATGTTTATTTCCACCCACCTCCTTAGTTACTAATTCCCCTTAATGTAAACGAAGGGATTTCTATATTTAACTGTACAAATTTATATAGGAGTATTGAATCTCTGTCGAATTTTAGCATTCTCTTATGAACTCTGACTTTTGCCTAATCATCCGCCATGCTCGTATCCTCTTGCCCACGGGGGAGTTTTTTGTGGGAGATGTCCAGACTCGTGGTCGAGAGATTGTTCAGGTGGCACGAGAAATCCCACCTTCGGCAACGAACACGGCGGCTCAAGAAATAGACGCAGACGGTTTAACTTTGTTGCCTGGGGTGATAGATCCGCAGGTTCACTTTCGGGAACCGGGGCTGGAACATAAAGAAGACCTATTTACGGCTAGCTGTGCTTGTGCTAAAGGTGGAGTCACATCGTTTTTAGAGATGCCCAATACGCGCCCGCTAACCATTACACAAGAGGCGCTCGATGACAAGTTACGGCGGGCGCAAGAGAAGTGCTTGGTGAACTATGGCTTTTTTATTGGGGCAACACCCGACAATCTGCCAGATCTACTGGATGCCCAGCCCACTTGTGGAATCAAAATTTTTATGGGTTCGATGCATGGGCAGCTGTTGGTAGATCAGGAAGCGGTGCTAGAGCCAATTTTTGCCAAAGGGACGCGCCTGATTGCCGTTCATGCCGAAGACCAAAGCCGGATTAATCAGCGGCGACAGGAATTTGCAGGAGTTACTGACCCCGCGATTCACTCGACGATTCAGGACAATCAAGCTGCCCTCAACGCTACCCAGTTAGCACTGAAGCTGTCTAAGAAATATCAGCGACGCCTGCATATTCTTCATCTATCCACTGCCGAAGAAGCCAACTTACTACGGCAGGATAAGCCTAGTTGGGTAACGGCTGAAGTGACGCCCCAGCATCTGTTACTCAATACCACTGCTTATGAAAAGATTGGCACTCTGGCGCAGATGAATCCGCCGTTGCGATCGCCTCATGATAATGAAGTCCTCTGGCAAGCCCTCCTTGATGGTGTTATCGATTTTATCGCCACCGATCATGCCCCCCACACCTTGGAAGAAAAAGCCCAAGGCTACCCCAACACCCCTTCCGGAATGCCGGGAGTGGAAACATCTCTGCCATTGATGCTTACTCAGGCAATGCAGGGGCGTTGTAGTGTTGCTCAAGTCTCCAACTGGATGTCTACGGCTGTTGCTAAGGCGTATGAAATTCCTAAAAAGGGTGCGATCGCTCCAGGTTACGATGCCGATTTAGTACTTGTAGACTTAAACAACTACCATCCTGTCTTACGGGAAGAAGTTTTAACAAAATGCGGCTGGAGTCCCTTTGAGGGCTGGAATCTGACCGGATGGCCCGTAATGACCATCGTTGGGGGTCAGGTTGTTTATGAAAAAGGGCAGCTGCATACCAATGTGCGAGGAGAAGCTTTGACGTTTGGCGGCTTAGGTAATGGGTAATACCTCATATAAATAAGTCTTCCCAGCCTCCCCAGCTTCCCCAGCTTCCCCAGCTTCCCCAGCTCCCTATCTGTATCAAGCTTAAAGTGAAATGATATTACCCCCTCAGTGCGGCTACTTGCTGTTGGCAATTTGATTCCAGGCTTGAATCACGTCCTTTAAAGGCTCAGGTAGCTGGTTTTGAGTGATATCTGCATAGCGGGTTGTACCGTCACGGCTAGTCAGTGTCACAGTGATGTAGTCAGCAGCGCCGTTGGGTACTGGGTAACTCAGCCGATTGAACTGAGAAAATTGGTCCTGGTCTAGCAACCGCTCAAACTGCCGCAGTTGCTGGCGAGAAATCTTGTGCATCTGTGCTGGAGCAGCAAGACCTTTAGGCTGGGTAATTTCCTGAATGACTGTTCCATCCCTTAAAAGACGGGTTTCATAAGTGCGACCCGTAATGCCACCACTCGAAATCGCTCGAAAAACAACCCCTTCACCCAGTGGTGGTGGGAGTTCACTCCTGGGAATCTGAACGGCTCCACTATTTCCCTGAGTCGCTCCACTCTCTAGCTTGACTACAGAACCTGATTCGTTAGTGCGATAGACAAAGGTTTGTCCGCCACCTTTTACTGTCACTTGCCAACCAGGAACAATTGCCTGAGTGCAGAGTACGCCCGGTTCAACTATTCCCAGACAGCCGTTAGGCCAATCTCGCTTTTCAGCTTTGACGATGCGTAATTGAGCGATCGATAGATTCGACTGACGAGAGGCGTTCTGTAAAACCGCATTAGTAACCGAATCGGGTAAATTGCGACGCTCGTTTCGCGAACCGTCTGTGGTAGGGTTTTCTTGGCTTTCTAAGCGCACCGTGCGTCCAGTGCTATCGGTGCGATAAATCCAATTTTGGCGACCGTTAGACATGACAACGCGCCAGCCGTTCTCAATGAATACTTCCCCGCAAGCTTCGCCCGGTTTCCCAAGTCCCAGGCAGGTATTAGGCCAACTTTGTTGAGAGGAAGTAACTACTCTCAATTGGCTAGAGGGAATCCTGTAGCTGCGAGCTATTTCGCGACTAACGGCAGACACGACAGGACGCGGTATCTGGCGATCGCGTTTTTGCTTTAGACTTGTAACGCCTTGGGGAATTCCTATAGAGTTAGCCGCTGCGGTACTTACAAATGCCATACCGGCACCCAAGGACAAAATGGTGGTCAAAACTAGGGCAGCCAAAACCTGCTGTGGCGGGTGAGTTGTTCGATGGACGTGTTTCATAGCCTAATGCCTCCGACGCGATACGTTGCGCTCTTCAAGACATGGCGCGAACGTATAAGGGTATTACAGCTATTTTGGACGCCTATACAGGGGTTGCAAGTTCCGCCGTTGGGACATCGTCATCGAAGTTATGGAAGCGGCATCCCTTGAGCTAGTGGTCACTGCTCACTGTTGACTAGGACGACTAATTTACTTATGCTTAATATTACGTGTACGAAATAATTTACAAAAACATCTATGGTCTCTCCCCCTGTCATGCACAAGTTACCCAAGGAGTGGCGAGCCGTTCTAGCTCCCTATGGGGTGGGCTATCGGATAAAACTTTTGTCCCAGATCCTTGGGCGCAAGTTTCAAGAACGACTCGATCCCTATGGCCTAACTCCTTTCCATTGGGTGGTACTGTGCTGTCTGTGGGAAGAAGATGGTCTACCGACCTGTACTTTGGGGGAAAGACTTCAACAGGTGGGAGGTACCATAACCGGCGTCTTAGACCGGATGGAGCAACGGGGGCTAGTTCGACGAGAACGAGATACTCGTGACCGTCGCATCTACCGCATCTGGTTGACAGATGCAGGGAAGCAGCTGAGAGAAGAATTACCGCCGATCGCGCTTGACATTTCAGAGCAAGCGATGAAGGGCATCTCCCGTGACGATCGCGAACGGTTTTCGGAAATCCTCGATCAAGCGATCGCTAATCTCTCTTAGATTTCCTAAGAAAGTTATTTCTGGAGGCAGATTTCAGATATATTAATTTTAGTAAATATTACGTATATGAAATAAAAGCCTCTGATTATGAAATGTCCTAATAGTACGAACTCTAAATAAAAGACTACTTAATTTTTCGACCCTCAGAGCATCCAAGGTTATGAATCGCGGATTACTCCGGGGATGTCAGCGGTTGTGAGCATTGAACACCAATAGAGCAGGGATGATGAAGAACGCTACAACCAGATTTGGGATGCCAATTCTACCCGCCTTCAGGTCGAGAAACTATCGTCTTTTTTTCATAGGGCAAGGCATCTCCCTGATTGGGTCGTGGATGACACAAATCGCGACGATTTGGCTGGTTTATCACTTAACTAACTCACCCCTATTACTGGGATTTGTGGGCTTTGCTAGCCAAATTCCTAGCTTTGTTCTATCTCCTTTTGGAGGAGTATTCGTTGACCGCTTTTCGCGTCATCGCATCTTAATTGGCACCCAAATTCTGTCGATGATTGAGTCATTAGCACTAGCCGTGCTGGCGCTAAGCGGCGTGATTCAAATTTGGCACATTATTGTGCTGAGTTTATTTCAAGGCTTAATTACCGCTTTTGATTCTCCCGCTCGTCAGGCTTTTGTGACAGAGATGGTAGAGAAAAAAGAAGATTTAGCCAATGCGATCGCGATCAACTCCACCATGTTCAATGGCGCGCGACTCATTGGGCCTGCGGTCGGGGGTTTGCTAATTGCCAGCGTGGGAGCGGCTTACTGTTTTTTAATTGATGGTCTCAGCTACATTGCCGTGATTGCTGCCTTGTTAGCGATGCGAATTAAGCCCAAGACTATAAATATTACAACCCAAAATCCTTTGCAGAGAATCAAAGAAGGCTTTGTGTATGCCTTTGGCTTCCCTCCAATTCGGGCAATCTTATTACTATTAGCACTCGTCAGCTTAATGGGAATGCAGTACACCGTTCTCGTACCCATTTTTGCGGAAAAAATTCTCCACGGTGGACCGGAAACGTTAGGTTTTTTGATGGCGGCTTCTGGAGTGGGAGCCTTAGCGGGTGGAACTTATCTGGCAACGCGGAAAAGTATTTTGGGAATTGGTAAATTGATTGCTCTTGCTCCAGGGATTTTAGGAACAGGTTTGATTGCTTTGTCTTTATCCCGTGCTTTACCCCTTTCTTTACTCACGATGTTGCTAGTTGGCTTTGGAACCATTCTGCAAATTGCAGCAAGTAACACATTTTTGCAGACAATTGTTGACGACGACAAACGGGGTCGTGTCATGAGCATATACACGATGGCATTCTTGGGCATGATTCCTTTTGGGAATTTATTAGGAGGTGCCTTAGCCGATCGAATCGGTGCGCCCAACACATTAATCATTGCGGGTAGCGCTTGTATTTTAGGGTCTGCCGTTTTTGCTCAACAGCTGCCTAATTTAAGGCGCTTAGTGCATCCTCTATATACAAGACTTGGCATCACTCCTTAGATATAAGTCAGGATTATAGCTCGTCCTAGAGAAGAGATTAATCAATAGACCGCAGTTGGTCTAGAAAATCCGTTATTTCTGCTACTAACCATCTTTTTTCCTGATTATCCAACTGGTTCAAGGTATGCTTGTGTACTCCTTCCCAGATTTAAATTCGTGCCCTGTACGCGAGCGCTCTCAGCATCAGTCTGTAGGGGGATGCTCTGTTTACAATCAGATCATCCATTATAATTCCTTGACAAGAAAGAAGAAAGCTGCATCTCGGCTCTTTGATTACGCGATCTCACTCTGAATCAACGGTCACCTTCGGGAAGCAAGCTACAGAATGACAAATTATGACCGTGCGCAGCATAAAGAGTTGGGTCTAGTACATATAGATTGTAGAGAGTGCAGCAGAATGGATTAAAAAAAATGAATGATAAGCGCTGGCAATTCTGGATTGACCGGGGGGGTACATTTACAGATATCGTAGCGCGGCGTCCCGATGGACAATTAGTCATTCATAAGCTGCTGTCAGAAAATCCCGAACGCTATACAGATGCTCCAGTGCAGGGAATTCGGGAGGTCATGGGAATTGCGGCAGACGCTTCTATCCCCTCAGAGCAGATTGAAGTGGTGAAGATGGGGACGACGGTA